>CABTZA010000011.1 GCA_902489225.1 uncultured Collinsella sp. | reverse complement strand
CTCAAAGAAATACAGGCGGTTGAACATGTCGCAGATGAGCTTGACGGGGTTGAGCCAGCACTCGGCCGGACAGGCGCGGGCGACGTCATCGGTAAGCGCCATCGCCGGTTCGCCGTAGAGCCCAGCGAACAAAGCGCACGTGGTGGCAAAGCCTGTGAGGATGCCCGACTTGGATGCCTTGCCGCCCTTAACGGGAAGCGTGCCCACAAAGAGTCCCAAGCCCGTGGCGGCAAGCGCGGAAGCGGCACCGCCCACCAGACACAGTCCCTCGCGCCCGCCAAAGTCGACGCCCACGACCAGGCGCACGTAGCCAATCGCAATCGCCATCGAGGCAAAGGAGACCAGCCACGAGCCCACAAAGATACCGGCTAGCGACGCCGTCTTGGAAAGACCGCCCACGCAGCGGCGCGCGCCAAGGCCCGACAGATTGGGCTGCAGGTCGACGACGCTCAAGGCGGCAAACTCGGCAGACATCATCGCGACCAGGCCAAAGAGCGCGTAATAGTAGATGACCGTGCCGTCGGGCGTGGTGCGTGTCAGGCTCACGCGGCGAGTTCCGCCCTCGAGCGACAGGGCGCGCGCAACCGCCTCCGGGTCGGCGAGCGCCGCCGGGTTGTCCTGGGCAATCTGGCGCATGAGCTCGGCATTTTGTGTATACGAGCTTGCCACCGTCTCCAGAATGCTGCGGTCGGTGAGCACCGTTGAGGCACGCGAGCTGTCGTAGCTCGACAGCAACGTGAGCTTGGGTGCGCCCGCGTCGTCGACCGTATAGATGCCCGCGACCTCGCCGGCCTTAAGCGCACGGTTCGCATCGGCTGCGTCGTCGCACTCGTGGATCTCGAGCAGCTGATTGTCGCTCTCCTTGGCAAGCGACGTCGCCACTTCCTTAAAGGTCGAGGCGTCCCAGGCCTCGTCCGCTATGACGGCAACCGGTACCGGGTCGACCGTGCCGTCGGAGCTCAGATTCGCAAACATAAACATGAACATCGTGGAAAGTGCGATGGGAAAGAGAGCACCCCAGACCCACGTGCTCGGCCGGCGCAGCAGCGTCTTGACCGTAGTGATGATGGTGTTGAACATGACTGCCCCCTAGTCGCGCAGCTCGCGGCCGGTGATCTCGAGGAACACGTCGTTGAGGGTCGGCGGCTCGCTCCACACGCGGCCGAGCGCCACATCGGCGGCGCGCAGCGTGTCAAGGATGTCGACCAGATTGTGCGGGCTCGCCTCGCAGTTGCAGACGAGTTCGCCGCCGGAAAGCTCAACGCTGAGCACGTGCTCGTGGGCACGCAGGCGCTCGACCGTGGCGGCCTCGACGGCGCCGACCTCGGCAGTCACGCGCTCGCCCATCTGAATCATGCGCTTGAGCTCGTCGTTGGTGCCCTGCGCCAGCACGCGCCCGCCGTCCATGATCATGATGCGGCTGCAGATCTGCTCGACTTCCTCCATGTAATGGCTGGTATACACCACTGTGGCGCCCTCGTCGCGCAAGCGGCAGATGCCCTCCAGGATGGCGTTTCGGCTCTGTGGGTCGACTGCCACCGTGGGCTCGTCAAAGAAGATGAGCTCGGGCTTGTGCGCGATGCCGCAGGCAATGTTGAGGCGACGCGCCAGGCCGCCCGAGAGCTTGCCGGGGCGAAACTTGGTAAAGTCGCCCAAGCCCACAAAGTCGATGGCCTCGTCCACCAGCGCGCGGCGGCGCTTGCGGTCGTTGACGTAGAGACTGCAGAAATAGTCGATATTCTCGCGCACGGTGAGTTCGTCGAACACTGCCACCTGCTGCGGCACCACACCGATGCGGCGCTTGAGGTCGTAGCGGGCGGGCGTCATGGGCTCGCCGAACAGCTCGATGGTGCCCTTGTCGTAGGCGAGCAGCTGCAGGATGCAGTTGATGGACGTGGTCTTGCCCGAGCCGTTGGGGCCCAGCAGGCCAAAGATCTCGCCGGGGGCGATGCTCAGGTTAAAGTGGTCGAGCGCGATAAGGTCGTCGTAGCGCTTGACGAGGTTTTCGACGTGGACAATATCTGTCATGAGGCGGCCCTTCTGTTGATTGCGGCCCGGTACGATTGCATCATCGCAGGAGCCGGCGGCGCGCGCCAGTGAGCTTTGTCACGAGTGTAGGGCTTGGTCGCGCGGCCCGCCGGTGCCCCCGCTTTGCCGCGTGGGAGGAATGTCACGGTTGCTCCGGGTGGCGCCTCCCCCATGCGCGGCATCGCGTACAATACCCGTATGAACAGGCTTTTCGACAAATCGATCGTGCTGGCGTGCTGTATTGCGGCCGCCATGGGCCTTGCCGTGGACGCTCGTCTGGTTGTGGCGTTTTGCCTTGGCATTATTGCCACCTCGCTGGCCGAGGTCACACAGGGGAAACGCACCCGGCGCGCGAGCGAGGCCGCGAGCTGCGCTTACATCATCGAGGCCGTCTTCGTACCGCCGCTTGTGCCGTTTGCGCCCCTCGCCTTCTATGACATCGCGCGGCGCGTGCGCCGTGAACGCATCTGGCCCGCGCTGGCGATTGGCGCAGTGTTTGTCTGCGCGCTTATCGCGGACCTTCGCACCGACGCGCTCGCCGCCCGAACGCTCCTGCTGACCGCCATCCTTTCGGTTGCCGCCACCCTGCTATCGCTACGTACCGCCCAGTTGGAGCGCGAGCAGCAGCGCATGCGCCGCACCCGCGACGAGCTGCAGGAACGAGCCCTCGCGCTCGAAGCGCGCAACCGCGATCTTGCCGATCGCCAGGACTACGAAGTCGAGCTCGCGACGCTCGCCGAACGCGCCCGCATCGCGCGCGAGATCCACGATAACGTCGGGCACCAGCTCACGCGCGCCTCACTGCAGGCCGAAGCCCTACGCGTGGTCCACGCCGACGAGCCTGGCGTCGCCGCCGATTTCGCCGACGTTAAACGCACGGTTGACGAGGCGCTCCAGCTTGTGCGCACCAGCGTCCACGCGCTCAACGACAACGCCATCGACCTCTCCGTGCAGCTCGAGCGCATCGTTGAAGGCGCACGCTCGGACGGCGGTCCGCAGATTGAGCTTGAAGTTATGACCGAACATGCGCCCGCAAACGTCGCGAACTGCTTTGCGGCGGTCCTGCGCGAGGCACTTTCCAACGCCATGCGCCACGCCCATGCCAAAACCATTACCGTGCGGTGCATGGAGCATCCGTCGTTTTACCAGCTCATCGTTACCGATGATGGCGCGGACGCGACCCCGGCGAGCAGCAGCAACGTCGCAGAAGGCATGGGGCTCGTCTCCATGCGTGAGCGCGTCGAGGCGCTTGGCGGAACCTTCACCGCCGGTCTGCGCGCCGGCGCCCCCGGCTGGCGCGTGTTTGCCACCGTCCCCAAACAACAAGGAGATGAGGGCCGATGAGGCTCATCGTTGTCGACGACGACCGCTTGGTGGTCGATTCGCTCAAGATTATCCTGGGCGCCCAGCCGCAGATCGAAGTGGTGGGCACCGGAGCCGACGGCAACGACGCGGTGACACTCTACGCCGAACTCGCACCCGATATCGCGCTGCTCGACATTCAGATGCCGGGGCGCGACGGCCTTTCGGCGGCGCGCGAGATCCTTGAGCGCGACCCTTCGGCGCGCGTGGTGTTTCTGACGACATTCTCGGATGACGAGTACATTGTGTCGGCGCTCAAGCTGGGCGCCCGCGGTTACCTGATCAAGACCGATGTCGCCGCCATTCCGCCAGCGTTGGCACAGGTCATGGATGGCAAACGCGTGCTCGAGGGCAAGGCGATCGAAGATGTTGACTTTGACGGGATAGGCGACAAGACGGGCACGCCCCGCCGGCCCGCAGCCTTTGCCAGCCTGACCGACCGCGAGTTCGAAGTCGCCGAGCTCATCGCCCGCGGCCTCGATAACAAGGAGATTGCCGCCACGGCTTATATGGGAGAAGGCACGGTGCGCAACCACATCAGCTCGATCCTGGCCAAAATGGGCCTGCGCAACCGCACGCAGATCGCCATCGCCTACCTGCGGGGGTAATTGACCAGTGGCCGACCGCTCCGGCATAGCAAAATGGCTGCCATCGATTTAATGCCATTTCAAAACTAATCCGGTTTACGGGGCTAAACTCAGGACCCCCATCCATACCCGCGTTTTCCACAAAATGGCAACTCGTCTACCTGCGGTTTTATTTTCACGCTTTTCGGTATGATTTGGGAGTTCGGGATCCAGCCCCGTAATCCGGCATAGTTTTGTCCGGACAGCCCCGCGCGGGCGCCTCCGCAGGTCGCGCAGGGCCAAAAATGATCCGTTTTCCTCCGTCCCCGGGGATCAGCTGACAGCGCTCGCCACGAAACCGGCCCATCTACTACGTTTGGTTCGATACCCCCGACCACACCCTCGTTTTGAACAAAACCGCAGGCGTTCTACCTGCGGTTTTGTTTTCGCGCTTTTCAGTATGGTCGGGGGTAGGCAGTTAAACGTAGTAGATGGGCCGGTTTCGTGGCGCGCCCTCCTCCTCCGCGCACAAAAGTGCCGCCACGGAGAAGGGAGACGACTCCGTGGCGGCTGGGGGTGGGGTGGGGGCTATGTTCTGGCTCCCCGGCAGCTGCCCGGGGCCCTTGGCCCCGGGCGCCGTCAGTTTGCCTAGCGCTTACGGATGCCCCAGATCAGGGCACCGACGCCGGACATGGCGATGACAAACGCCATGAGGAGCGCGGCTGCCTGCTGGTCACCCGTGGTGGGCAGGAAGCCCTTGACCGTCTTGACGATGTTCGTCACGGTCTTGGGTGTGCCGGGGTCGGGCGTCGGCACGGGCGTTTCGGGCTTCTTGTACGTGTTGTTGAACACGATGCCCTCGACGCTCTTGTCGTCCTTGGTATAGGCGATGCTCGCCTTGAGGTTACCCTCGCCGTCATCGACCACGTTGATGGTCGCGGTAAAGACGGACTTGTCGTAAGTCATACCGGCCTCGTCGCCCTTGACCTCGCTGATGGTGTAGACGTACGTTCCGGGCTCGCTGTACTCGAACTTGTCGAAGCTGATCTTGCCGTCGGCATCGTTGGTGACGGTGGACTCGATGTCCTCGCCAACGAGCTTAAAGCTAAACTCGTCCTTCTTGAGCTCGCGTCCCTCGAGCACCTTGATGGCGCCGATGGAGACCTGAGTGGGCATGGCGTGATACTTGTTGGTAAAGCCAGCGGACTCGGTGGTTCCCTCGAGCTTGTGCGTCGCGGTCAGCGTGCCGTCGCCGTTGTCGGAGACGGTGGTCACGACGGTGTAGGTCGCGCCGTCATAGGTGACGCCCTTGTACAGGCCGAGCGCGTTGGGACAAGCCTCGCGCAGCATGTACGTGTGCGTGCCGGGCGCCTCATAGTGGATCGGGCTCAGCGTAACGTTGCCGTTGACGTCGTTGGTGCCGCTAGCAACAACCACGCCGTCCTCGAGCAGCTCAAACGTGAACTCGCCGGCTGCAAGGTCGCGTCCGGTCAAACGCTTGACCGTCTTGACCTGATCGGTCACGGCAGAATCGGTGGGCGCCACGCCGTAGGTGTTGGTGAACGTGAAGGCCGCACCGTCGTCGCCTTCGCGCACGACACTCAGATGTCCGGCGCGGTCGTCAGTCACGGTGTAGGAAACCTTGCGCGTGGCGTTGGCGTCGTTGGTCACGCCAGGGGCGCTACCGGACTCGGTCACCGTGTAGGTAAAGGTGTGCGAGCGCGGAGCGGTGGGGGCTGCGGGCTCGGACTCGTCGTTGGACTCGTCGGTGTCGGCAGCGTCGGCGTCAACCTCGGCCTCGTCGGCGTTGGCCTCGGCGTCGTTCGACGCGTCGTCAGAAGCGTCGGTCGTCACGCCCAGGGCGCGGTTGAGGTCCTCGAGCGTAAAGTGGATCTTGCCAAAGTCCACGTTGCCGGCCGCGTCGTTGGTTGGGTTCGTGCGCTCGGGCATCGGGGAGCCAGCCTCGTCGGCGGTCACGGTAAAGGTGAACTTGCCCGCGATGTCGGCCGGGGTCAGGCCCTCGGCAGCCTGAAGCTTCTTGGTGCCGGCGAGCGTGGCATCCACGGCCTCGGCGCCGTAGACGTTCTCGAACAAGGGCTCGACGCCACCGTAGTCGACCGTTGCCGTCAGGGTACCGTCACCGTTGTCGACAACGATAACCTTAAAGTTAAAGAACCACGTTGTAGCGGAAACGCCATTCGGCAGCCCGAATAAATCTTCGTAGGCCGTGTAGTTAATGGTCCAGGCAAGCTTACCGTCCTTATCGGTACGATGGGCAAGCCCGGCCGCCTCGAGATTAGCAAGCATCTCAGTATCGTAGTGCAGCGCATCAAAGCTCACGTGCCCGCCGATATTGGGCTTGAGGTTTTCGTATGCCACAAGCTCACCCTGATAGGCGATGCCGAACCAGAACTCGCCGTCGACCATCGGACGACCGGTCAGGGTCTTGGTGGCGACAACCTGAGCAGCGGTACCGCCAGGCGTGTTGGTCGTAGCGCTGTAGCTGTTGTGGAACGGGACCAGGGCACTCTCGACCTTGTTCTCACCGCTCTTGTGGACCGTCGTATGCGTACCCTCGGGACCGCCGGAGACGGTCGTCGTGGCGGTAAGCGTACCGGCGCCGTCATCGGCGATAGCAATCGTCACGGTGCGGACGGCGTCATCGTAGGTGTAACCCGGCTGGCCGTCATTCTTCTCGGCCACGGTGTACTTGAAGGTCTTGCCGGCGTCAGCCTGCGTAAACTTGACCTCATGGCCAGCCAGAATGTCGATCAGACCGACCGTTCCTTCTGCCGTCGCAGGGGACTTGAATTCGTTGGCGACGGGCAGTAGGCCAAGTGCGTTGGCCGAAGCATCGTCGGCGGGCGTCACGGTAAAGGTGAACTGGCCCTCGGTCATGGGACGTCCGGAGAGGGTCTTGCTGAGCTTAAGGCCGCCGGCCGCGGTGTAGTTAAGCTCAGTGCGATACTTGTTGGTAAAGCGTCCGTTTTCCTTCTTGGTGACGTTGGCGGTCAGGGTACCGTTGCCGTCCTCGGTCACGGTCACTTCGGCGGTCGCGACATGGGCGTCATACATCATGCCGACCGTGCTGCCCGCGTTCTCGCGGATCTCGTACTTGTAGGTTCCGGCAGCCGTGTAGTGAATCTTGCCGAACTTGATGGCGGCGATGCCGTCCTTCGCGTCGCGCTTGCTCACGGTTACGGTTGCAGGATTGGGCAGCGGGGTGCCGTCGGGAGCGGTGATGGTAAAGCTGAACTCGTCCCCATCCGTCCACTCGCGACCGTCGATGGCCTTGCTCAGGCCAAAGTCGAGGTCTGCATCGAGCGGGGTTACGCTGTAGGCGTTGGTGAACTCGGCGGGCTTGTCGCCCTTCAGGACATGCTCGGCCTTGAGCGTGCCGTCGCCGTTGTCGGTAATGGTGGTCTCGATGGTGAACTTGGCGTCGCTGTAGGTGATGCCCTTGCTGGTGGTTCCGCCGTTGGCCTCGCGCAGCGTGTAGGTGTGCTTGCCGGGCTTGTCGTACTTCACGGCACCCATCGAGATGTTGCCCTTGGCGTCGTTGGTGCCGGTGGCGACGACCTTGGCGTCCTTGCCCTCGCCCTCGACGAGCTCGAAGGAGAACTCGCCGGCCTTGAGGTCGCGTCCGGTCAGGCGCTTGGTCGCGACAATCTGGTCGGTGACACTGAACTCGTCGGGGTTCGGCTTGTAGCTGTTGTTGAACTTCGCCTCGTCGGCGTCCTTCAGCTTGTGCGCAGCGCTGAGCGTGCCGTCACCGTTGTCGATGATGGTCGTCTCGATGGTGTAGGTCTTGCCGTCGTAGGTGATGCCATTGTTGGCGTCGCCCGAGACCTCGCTCAGCGTGTAGGTATGCTTGCCGGCCTCGGTGTACTCGATGGCGCTCATTTTGATCTTGCCGTCGACATCGTTCTTGCCGGTGGCGACGACCTTGGCGTCCTTGCCCTCGCCCTCGACGAGCTCGAAGGAGAACTCGCCGGCCTTGAGGTCGCGTCCGGTCAGGCGCTTGGTCGCCTTGATCTCGTCGGTAACGCTGGAGTTCTTGGGGGTCACGTTGTAGACATTCTCGAAGGTCGCCTCCTCGGCGTTCTGCAGTTTGTGCTCGACGCTGAGGGTGCCGTCGCCGTTGTCCGTAACCGTAGTCACAATGGTGTATTGGGCGGTGCTGTAGGTAATGCCGTTCTCGGTGGCGCCGGCCTTGGTCTCGCGCAGCGTGTAGGTGTGTTCGCCGGCCTCGGTGTACGTGACGGGGTCCATCACGATCTTGCCGTCGGCATTGTTGGTGCCGGTAGCGGCAACAACGTTACCTTCGACGAGCTCAAAGCGGAACTCGCCGGCCACAAGGCCAAGCTCGCGCCCGGTCAGGACCTTCTTCGCGGTGATCTGGTCGGTGACGCTGGAGTCCTTGGAACCAGGCTTGTAAGAGTTGGTGAACTCGGCCTTCTCGGCGGCGGCGTTCAGCTCATGCTTCGCCTCGAGCGTGCCGTCACCCTTGTCGGTGATGGTGGTCTCGATGGTATAGGTCTTGCCGTCGTAGGTGATGCCGCCAGTCTTGCCCTTGACCTCGCGCAGCGTGTAAGTGTGCGTTCCGGGCTTGTCGTATTCGATGGGACTCATCGTGATCTTGCCGCTGGCGTCGTTGGTGCCGGTAGCAACAACCTGGGCGTCCTTGCCCTCGCCCTTGACGAGCTCAAAGCCAAACTCGCCGTCCTTGAGGTCGCGCCCGGTCAGGCGCTTGGTCGCGGTGATTTCGTCGGTGACGCGCGTCTCGACAGGCGTCACGCTATAGGTATTGGTGAACGTAAAGGCTACGTTGCCATCCGGCTTGCGAGACACCCTCAGATTACCCTCGCCGTCATCGGTCACGGTGAAGGAAACCGTACGCGAAGGCTTGGCGTCGTTAGTCACGCCGGCTACCTCGCCGGACTCGGTCACGGTGTAGGTAAAGGTGTGCTCGCGCTTTTCGGGCTTCTCGCCCAGAACCTTGTTGAGGGCGTCGAGCGTAAAGGTGATCTTGCCAAAGTCGACCTTGCCGGCCGCGTCGTTGGTTGCGGTCGTGCGCTCGGGCATCGGGGCGCCGGCCTCGTCGGGAGTCACGGTAAAGGTGAACTTGCCGGCGATGTCGGCCGGGGTCAAACCGTCAGCAACCTGCAGGTTCTTGATGCCCGCAAGCGACGCCTCGGCGTCTTTCGTATTGTAGGAGTTCTTGAACTCGATGCTCTTGACGTCCTTGGCGTCCTTCAGCTCATGCGTAGCCACCAGCTGGCCCTTGCCGTTATCGCTGATGGTCGTCACGATGGTGTAGACCGTTTCGTCGTAGGCAATGCCACCGGCGTTACCCTTGACCTCATGCAGCTTGTAGGTGTGCTGGCCGATCTCAGTGTACTTGATGGCCTTGAACGCCACCTTGCCGCTGGCGTCGTTTTTAACGGTCTCGACAGGTTTATCTTCCTTGTCCACGACTTCGAGCAGCTCAAAGCTGAACTCGCCGGCCGCAAGATCGCGCCCGGTCAGGGACTTGGTCACGTCAATCTTGTCGGTAACGCTGGACTCAACAGGCTCCGCAGTGTAAACGTTCTTGAACTCGTTCTCGCCTGCTTCGCTCCAAGTCACCTTCACGTCAGCGCTGAGCTCGCCCTTCTTGTTGGGCGTCACCGTCACGGTGATCTCCGCGACGTTCTTGCTGTAGGCAACGCCGTCAACCGTGGTCCCAGCGTTCTTCTCGCTGACCTTGTAGACATACGTTCCAGGTGCCTTGTATTCGATCGTGCCGAAGTTAATGGCCGCCTTGACCTCATTCGGATCGTCATTGGTCACGGACACAGTCACGGGATCAGTCGCGGACTCGGGCATCGGGGCGTTGTTCTCGGACGTCAGCTCAAACTCAAACGCGTCCTCTTTCGTCCAGGCGCGGCCCTCGAGCACCTTGGTCAGGCCGAAGTCGGCCTTGGTGTCCACCGTCGTCGGCGTCATGTCATACTTGTAGCTGATCTTGCCGTTGTTGCCCAGGTGCGAATGCACGTGCGTGGAAGTCGCAACGGAGGAAAGGTCATTCCACCTGGGGTTAAGCACGTCGCGCGCGGTCTCGGTCAAGTTGCCGCCCACACCCTCCTTGGTGGTGTGAAGCTCGTCGATAAAGGCCAGGCGCGCGGTTCCCGCGCTAAACACTAAGTTGCCGTTCTCATCAGGAACTATGGCACCGTCAAACTTCGCAGCGTCGCCGCCGATAAACTCGATGACGGCAGAGGCGGGCTTGGCCTCGCCGTTTTCGCCCTGCTCCTCAAACTCATCCTTGTAGTAATAGGTGCCAGTATCTGCCAGCGAATTCTTTGCGGGCTGCGTGCATTCCTCATCCGTGTAAATAGGAGTCTGCTTCTGGAAGTAGTAGTAGCGGTTGGTGTCGGCAGGCTCAAAGGTCGCAACCGTATTACCCAACGCACCGCCGCTCCACTTGTTCGCGTAGAAATTCACGGTCTTGGCGCCGTTGGCAACGGTCGTATTGTTCTCGATGTAATCCTTGAGCCCCGTTACCTTCTCGGGCGTAAACAGGTTGTCGAGCGCAGTACTCTTCACGCTCGAGGTGTACTTCACCTGAATGGGCTTAACGCTGTCGACCGAAAGCTTGCCGTCTACGGTCTTAAAGTGGCTCAGCGGAATCAACGACGCAGGAATGCTGACCGTTACGACATCGCCCTTCTGTGGATTGTCATCACCAGCACGCTGCACGGTAATGAGCAGGTCTTTTGCCTTGCCGGTGAACTCGTAGGTGTCGGTATTGGTTTCTTTATTGACCGTTTTGTCCGTCTTGGTAAACGGCGCGCCGTTGATGACGACCTCGGTGAAGCTGTCGACCTGCATAAAGTCGCCCAGCTCGTCGGTAAACGTGATGTAGCCGGACTTGGTCTCGTCGTAGCCCTTATGGATTTCGGTCGGATAAGGCGCCTCCGATGTGATGGCCTGCGAGATGTCGTCGAAAACCTTCTTGAGCTCTTCGGCATTGGTCGCCGACTTGTAGTAGTCGGAGTTTTCCGCGCGTGTGCCATGAGTATCCCATGCCGTGGCATTGGGGTAGTTGCTTGAAACAGCCTGCATGAACTTGTTCTCTTTTTGGCTTTTTCCCGAATCCTGGATACCAGCACTGGGGTTCGCGCCATCAAAGATGCCGATGGTATAAACGGTGGCCTTGCCGTCCTTCATATTCTTAGCAGCTGTCACGGCAGCGTTGGCGACACCCGCATCGAATTTATTTTGCTTTGTTGGCGTGCCGTCGGTAAAGAACACAATAATCTTCTTGGCGTCTTTGCGGCCATAAGTGGTAGTGATTTTCTCGGCCAGCTCTAGGCCATAGTCGGCGCGCGTGGCACCGGCAGGCTGAATTTGATTAATTGTATTCTTCTTGAGATCATCCGCATTGCTGCCGGAACAGTAGGTCAACTCTTTCATAACCTGGGTGTAATTGTAGGAGTACCCTCCGTCGCGATACATATTGTTGCCGATATCGTTGGACTTCTTGCCCGCAAACTTAACAATGGCAACCCTATGCTGCCTATTGACGCCCTCGATGCTCTCATTTTGTTTTGCGATGGTATCGATAAAGCTGTTCGCAGCACTCTTCAGCGCATCGATACGCTTGGTGCGATCTCCGCCACCCATAGGATCATCCATCGAGCCAGATGCATCCAGCACCATCACGATGTCGAGCGGCGTAGTAACCGTCACGGTTGAATTAGACGTCGAGGACATGGCCGAAAGCGTGGTCAGAAAATCCGACTCTTCGTTTTCCTCAGTTGCCTCGACCGTCTTGTCGGTCCAGATTCGGCCGATGTTTTGAGTCGTTACTTTATTACCGTTGTGACCGGCCGCCCAGATTTCCCAGCGTCCGCTGGTGTCGGGATCGACGACGACCTTTCCGCTCATTGTCGGTCCGTCCATTCCGGTACTGGACCTGGCGTTGGCCTCGGGCAGCATGGCAAATGCTGCAGCCGGCAACACCAGCACTACGGCCAGCATCACCGCCAAGAGACCCCTCGTGTACTTACTCATCGCGTCTCCCTTCTCGCAGGCTCAGACCTTGCATCAGCCTAAAGTTACGAAATGAGACACAATTAGGGCAGGTGACACACGTTCCAGATTCATTTTTAGGCGTGAGACAAATGTCTCACCAAAGTTGAGACACGAGCGTTTTCGCAGGAAAACGGGTGCGACTCAAGATGGACGGGGCAAAAGAACCCGTTTTCCTCCGTCCCCGGGGGATCTATTGGTGGTGCTCGCCACGAAACCGGCCTATCTACTATGTTTAGTCCGGTACCTCCGACCATAACCGCGTTTCATGAAAAACCGCAGGCGTTCTACCTGCGGCTTTCATTTCGCATTACTTGCCGTGGTCGAGGACTGCCGCCTGAACATAGTAGATAGACCCATTTCGTGGCAGACGGGTCACGCGGCGGCCCTCGCGAGGCCAAAATGATCCGTTTCCCTCTGTCCACGGGAGATCAAGGGCTGTTACGGATATGGTGTCATTTCAAAACTATGCCGGATTACGGGGCTAAAGTCGAGGCCCTCATCCATACCTTCATTTTTTGAAAAACGGCAAGCAATCTACCTGCTGGTTTGTTTTTGCGATTTTCTGTATGGTCGGAGGTTCGCTATCCAGCCCCGTAATCCGGCATAGTTTTGTTCGTGGCGGCCCAACCGCGCGTTTAAGCGCGGGGCCGGTGGGGCATTTCCCCCACCGGCCCCTATTCCAGCTCTATACCAATGCTACTCCGACTTAGTTTCTACCGTGGGAGTCTTGTCCGCCGCAACTGGAGTACGAGCGGTGTCCATAGTCAGGCAGTGCTTGGGGCAGCTCTCGATGCACTCACCACACACCACGCAGGCATACGGGTCGATCGACCACGTTCCACCCTTGCGATCGACCGCGAGCGCGCCCGCCGGACAGCGACGCGCACACATGCCGCAGCAGATACACACGTCCATGTCGTTGACGATATGCCCGCGCAAGCGCTCGGGTGCCGCGAGCTTCTCCTGCGGATAGCACACCGTTTCCGGCTGCTTAACCATAGAGCCCAAGGCCGTCTTGGCAAATGTCAGCAAACTCATGCCGCGCCTACCTTTCCGTGCAGCTAATGCAGGGGTCGATGGTCAGGATAATCATGGGCACGTTGGCAAGGAGCACGCCCTGCAGTGCATGCGTCAGACCCGCCAAGTTCTGCGACGTCGGCGTGCGCACGCGGAAACGGTCCAGGTTCTTGGTGCCGTTGCCGCGCACATAGTAATACGCCTCGCCGCGCGGCTGCTCAATCACAACCTCGCCGCGCGCGCCATCGGCCGGCGTGAGCTTGGTACGCCCGCCGATACCGTCGTGCGAAATCTTACCCACAAGCTCCTTGATAATGTCCATGGCCTGCGTGACCTCGGCACAACGCACCTGGCAGCGGGCATAGCAGTCGCCGTCGGTCGCCACGATGGGCTCAAACGCGGCAAGATCCGCATAGGCGCCGTCGCCAAACATGCGCACGTCGTAATCCACGCCCGAGGCGCGACCGAACGGGCCGACCATCGAAAGGTCCAGCGCGTCCTTCTTGCTGATCACACCAACGCCATGCAGGCGCTCGCCGCAGCTGTCGTCGCCCAAAAACGTATGCACCAGGGCCTCGTAGTCGGGACGCATGGCATCGAGCGTCTGAACAATGCCCGCCAGCTCGGAGTCCTCGATATCGTGCTTAAGGCCGCCGATCTCGTTAATCGACAGAATCACGCGGCCGCCGCACGTGCTCTCGAAGATCTTGAGAATCTGCTCGCGCAGGGTCCACGAACGATAAAACAGCGCCTCAAAGCCAAAGGCATCGGCAAGCAGGCCCAGCCACAGCAGATGCGAGTGGATGCGCGAAAGCTCGTGCAAAATGGTGCGGATATACCGCACGCGGCCGGGCACCTCGATGTCGAGCATGCGCTCGCAGGCGCTGGCATAGCCGTAGCTGTGGCCCACGGCGCAGATGCCGCAGATGCGCTCGGCGATGTAGCCAAACTGGTGCATATCGCGCTTTTCGGTGAGCTTCTCGAGTCCGCGGTGCACAAAGCCGATCTGCGGAATTGCCTCGATGACGCGGTCGTCCTCGATCACCAGGTCCAGATGAAGCGGCTCGGGCAGCACCGGGTGCTGCGGGCCAAACGGAATTACGGAGCGATGAGCCATGGACCTTACGCCTCCTTTTTCTGCTTGTCGCGGGCGGCCTTGGCGGCAAGCGCCGCGCGAACCTTGGCCGCTTTCTCGGGATCCATGGCGGCGAGCTTTGCCTCCATCTCAGCGGCCTTGAGCGCGGCCTTCGCAGCAGTTTCATCGTGCTGAGCATCGGAGCCGGCAGCCGCAGCGGACTGGGCGCTCGCCGCAGCCGAAGCATCGCCGGCACTCGCAGCGCTCTCCCCTGCAGCAGCCGCAGCCGCGGCGGCCTTCTCGGCAGCGGCCTTGCGCGCCTTGGCCTCGGCGGCGGCACGCACCTTCATGGCTTTCTCGCGCGCGGCCTTCACCTCGGGCGTGATAACGCTCATGGGCTCGGCAGTCGAGACCTGGTAGAAAAAGCCCTTAAAGTCAATCTGCATATCGGTGATGGCAAGACCAAACAGGTCGTGCGTTTCGTTTTCAAACGGGAATACCGCCGGATAGTACGAGCTGATGGACGGAATCTCCTGGTACTGGTCGATGCCCTCAACCACCAGGTTCTCGATCGCATAGCTGCCGTCCTGCGCAATATGCTCCTGAGCAGCACGAACGTCGATAAACGTATAGACCAAGCGATACATGCCGTCGTCGACGTTGCGCTCGGCATGCATCTGCACAAAGCGCGCGCCGACGCCCTTGAGCGCCTGCACATGCGGCAGGAGCTCGTCGATCCCGACGGTGGTATAGATTGCCTTTTGCATTACTCGGCCTCCTTTGCAGCGGCGGCCGTGTCGCCGGCCCCCGCGGCCACAAACCCGTCCTCGCCCAGCTCAACGCCACCGTCCCAGGTTGCGGCGCCGCCCACGGTAAGCGGGTCACCGCCAGCACGCATCACGGCCTCCTTCTGATCAAGGATGCCACACGCCTCCACGATGGCATCGATCACCGTCTCGGGGCGAATGGCGCACCCGGGCGCGTACACGTCCACGGGAATCGCGCGGTCCATGCCGCCGATCACGTTGTACGCATCGCGGAACACGCCGCCCGAACACGCGCAGATGCCGCAGGCCACCACGCACTTGGGCTCGAGCATCTGGTTGTAGATCTGGCGCACGACGGGCAGGTTCTGGGCATTGACCGACCCCGTCACCAAAAAGATATCCGCATGCTTGGGGTTGCCAGTGTTGACCACGCCAAAGCGCTCCGCATCGAACAGTGGCGTGAGCGAGGCCAGCACCTCGATATCGCATCCGTTACAGCTCGAGCCATCGTAATGAATAACCCACGGCGAGCGCGACATTTTATGATCCATGGATGCCGCCTCCTAAATAAATACGTCGACGAGGATGGGCATAAGGTTGAGCAGGCCAAACACCAGCGCCACGCCCCATCCGAGCCTAAAGCAGCTGCGCCAGGTGCTGCGCGCGAAGGTGTTGTCGATCAGGACCTCGACAAAATACGTCGCGGCCATCACGACCAGGGCGACCACCCAGCTCACCGGGTTATCCCAGACAAAGAACATGCCCACCCACATCAAAAACAGCACGGTCTCGCACCAGTGCATAAGGGTCATCTTGGCCAGCGTGCCGCCGCTCATCTCGGTGGCGACGCCCTGGACGATCTCCTGATGCGCGTGATGCGAGTACGAAAGGTCAAACGGCGACTTGCGCAGCTTGATGGTAAGCACCGCGAGCAGCGCGAGGAAAATGGGCGCGCTGTACACGACGATGGGGGCCGACTGCCCCGTCACGGCAATGGAATCGAAGCTGTCGGTGGCAAGGTACAGGCCCACGCTCATCAGCAGAACGGCGGGCTCGTAACTCATGACCTGCAGCAGCTCGCGATCGGCGCCAACCTGGGCAAACGGGCTTTGCGTCGAGGCGGACGCCAGCACCACAAAGATCGCGGCGAGCGTCACCATAAAAGCGCACAGCAGCGTGTTGGAGCCCGACACAAAGATGCCGCCGCCCACGACGGTGAAGATGAGCGCGCACGCCATGTAGGTATCGTCCATGGTGTTTACGCTGGCGGGGGCCTTGCGCAGCAACTTGGCAACGTCGTAGAAGGGCTGCAGCAGACGCGGACCCACACGGCCCTGCATGCGGGCCGAAAGTTTGCGGTCAACGCCGTCGATCAGGCCACCAACCAAAGGCGCCAGCAGGGCAAACACTACGGTACCAATAAATATGCCCACAACACCCGAACCCTCGAAATACTTGCCGCGCAGCACCGAGGGCGCGCTCATGGCAAGTCGCTCGGGCCCAATCCACGCGCAACACAGCAGCGCAAACAAGATGATGCTGCAGCACACGACGCTACCCGCGGGGCCAATACGCTTCTCGCCAAGGGCGTCCTCCGAGTACCAATTGCGCTTTTCGGCCTTCACCTCGTGCCCCATCGAGCCGCGGAAATGGCGATATTTGTCGGTTCCCACGCCCGAAAGGTACACGTTGACGTGCGGCTTATTGCTCACGCGGAACGACGTCAGCAGCACCACGGCGATAAAAGCCACGATAACCACCATCAGATACATGGCGTCCTTGCCGATAACGTACGGCACGCGTCCAAACACCATGGCGAGATAGGGCGACACCAGACCGCTCGAGATGAGCGGGAACGCCACGCAGCACAGAATCAGCAGCGCGGCGATGGTGTTGAGGGCCATCCATTCGGTCTTATGGACATTGACCTCAACGTTTTGAGCCGTGGGATCGACGCCCGAAAGCTTGGCAAGCCACTTGCCCCAGAAGTAGAACGTCGCGGCCGAGCCAAAGGCAAGCACCATGATCATGAGCACGTTGCCGGTCTGCGCAAACGCCACCAGGGCGCCCCACTTGGACACGAGCATGCCAAACGGCGCCACGAACATGCCCATGATGCCCAGCATCATCAGGCGCGTCAGGTGCGGCATGCGGCTGAACATACCGTCCATGTCCTCGATATTGCGGCTGCCGATATGATGCTCGGCCGTGCCCACGCACAGGAACAGCAGTGACTTTGCCACCGTGTGGAACAGGATCAGGAAGATGGCCGCCCATACGGCCTCGGGCGCGCCGACACCCAAGCAGGCACTGATGAGGCCCAAGTTGGAAATGGTGGAGTACGCGAGCACGCGTTTGGCGTTGCTCTGCGAGATGGCCATGAGGGCAGCGAGCAAAAACGTGATGGCACCCACACTCGTGACCATAAAGCCGGTCACAGGATAGATGGCATAGAGCGGGCTCAGCTTGACCATCAGGAACACGCCGGCTTTGACCATGGTTGACGAGTGCAGCAGGGCGCTCGTGGGCGTGGGGGCGACCATGGCGCCGAGCAGCCAGGTGTGAAACGGCATCTGTGCGGCCTTGGTGAGTGCGGCGAGCGACAGCAGGACGACCGGCATCACCAGCAGCGCGGATTGCGCGGTTCCGGCGCCGGAAAGCTCGATCATGCCCGAGATGGTCAGCGGCATGCCGTTAACGTGCAGATACATGAGTCCGGCCAAAAACGCGATGCCGCCCAGCATGTTGAGGATGATCTGGGTGAAAGCGTTTTTAATGGCCTCGGGCGTGCGCGTGTAGCCAATCATGAGGAACGAGCACACGGTGGTGATTTCCCAGCCACAGAACAGCCACTCAAGGTTGTCGCTCGTCACGATGACGAACATGGCCGAGAGGAACAGGAACATAAGCGCCAGGAACTGCGGGCGTCGGTCGGGCGCCGCCTGCCCGCGCAGCGCTGCCTCGTGCTCGTCATGGGCCTGGAAGTCCTTCATGTAGCCCAGGGCATACACGCAGATTAGACTGCCGACGATGCCGACGGCGAGGACCATGATCACGCTCATGTAGTCCAGGTAGAGTGGCGTTGCCGTGACGGCTTCGGTCGCGGGCAGCGTCATAGCTGCAAAGACGAGCGAGCCCACCAGCTGCACCACGCCGAGCACACCGGTAAGCGCGTTCCTATATTTGTACGCGTTGTACAGGATGACGGCGCACAGGACGACGTCGATGACGGAGCTGATAATCGAGAGCACATGCGAGGTGCCCGGTGCCACCTCGAAGCTCTGCGGACCCGTGCCAAAAAACATGACGGCGACTACAACTGTCACCGCCATAATAATGCCGGAGCCTACAAGCCCTACCGCATCGCGGGCGCGGTCACCGCGCGCGAGCAGCATGCCCAGCGCCGGTACCAGCGGAAACAGGGTAAGGAAATACAGTAGCGTCATACCATCACTCCCCCATGCAAAAACGCTGCAATTGTTTAACGTTATAGCTCAGTTGAGGAGTAGCGGCGGCGGGTTTTCGGTCAACTGGGGAGTTTTAGGCGTACGGGGTAAGGGCGCGTCCGCATTGGAGTAGTGGGGCGACGCTCCCCTATCGCAGCGACAGGCACGCGGGCCACTGCGCGCAGTTTATTGGCCACTTTGGAGAATGTCCCGACAGGCTCGCGCCGGTCCAAAAAGTTGGCGCGGCAAGAAAAATGCGCCCCTGTGGGCGCACCATCCCGTTTGCTATTCCGCCTTTTTAACGCGCGGCTTGCGACCGCGCGGCTTATCGACCAGTGCGGCCTCACCGCTCTCGCGGTACTGACGGCACCAAGCCTTGACCGAAGACTCGCTGGGAATCTTGTGCTTGATCATGGCCTCGCGAACCGTCAAGCCGTTTTCCAGACGGTCCTTAACCACGGCGAGCTTTACGTCGTACGAGTAGGTGTGATGATGCGAACCGGCATTGAGAACGGCGTCGGCACCGCCCACGGCATACGCGCGGGCCCACTGACGAGCCGTGGCCTGGGGAATGCCAAGCTCCGCGGCGAGGGCGCGATGACCGACCCCCTCTTGGAGGATCTCGACGGCGCGCTGCCTAACCTCGGGCGCATGCGTGCGAGTCCTAGTTGCTTCCGACATACCTGCCACTTCTTAGCCTTAACCGTTAATCTGCTTTCTTACGTGCAAGTTAGATAGTAGCATTTTACTGTTTGCTCAAAGCAGTTAATTAAAATAGACGCGGCGTTATCTGGGCATTTGGCACCAAATTACGACATTTCTTTATCGATTATTTACGCTGGTAGCTGACTCGCAGCTAATCGTCATTCGCTTGTCAACAAAATTGACATCTCTTTATGTCCTTTGGTATAGAGGATATAGTTATTAACCCCTCCCCCAATAATTTTGAGTGATCTGCAAGGCAGTAGACGTCCTCACTCCTCATGATTACCGCGCATTGCCATCCACCGGAGCAAAACAAAAAGGGCGGGACCTGCTCCGCTTGCAGGCCCCGCACCGGTTGACACCCGACGGGACACAGCCGGGCGAGACGGATCCGTGCTACCGCCCCGCCTGGCCGCGATGTTCAACTACAGCTCGTTGGCCGCGTGATATGCCGTGCGAATGGCGCTCGCAATGTCGGCGGTACGCTCGCCCGAGCAGTCGCCCACGCAGGTCACGGGCACCGTCACGCCGTCCAGGTCAAACGCGTTGGCCTTGGAACCCACGGCCATCACCACGTAATCGCAGGCGATCTTCACCGGCTCCTCAGCGCCGTCCTCGGTGGTGCGAACGGCCTCCACGCCCTCGTCAGTAATGGCGGTCAGGCGGGTCTTCACGTGCTGCTCCACGTTGTGCTCGGCAAAGTCGCTCATGATCAGCGGCAGAATGGTCTCAGACTCGCCCGCGGCAATCTTGTCGAGCATCTCCACGATCGCCACCTCGCAGCCGTGCTGCAGCAGATACTCGGCAGTCTCGGTGCCCACCAGGCCACCGCCAATGACGGCGACGCGGCCGCTGAGCTCCACCTTGCCGGCCAGCACGTCCCAGCTCGAGACGACCTTCTCCGAGTCGGCACCCGGAACGGGGATGACCACGTCGTGCGCGCCCACGGCCACAATCGCGGCGTCGGCGGCGTTGAGGTCCTCAGCGGTAGCGGCATGGTTGAGCTCAACCTTCACACCCAGGCCAGGCAGAATCTTCTCGTAATACTCGACCGAGCGCATGATCTCGTCCTTGCGCGGGGGCGCGGCCGCCAGCACAATCTGGCCGCCCAGATGGTCGCTCGCCTCGTAAACGGTCACGTCGTAGCCGCGCTTGGCCGCCACGCGCGCGGCCTCCAGGCCGGCGATGCCGCCGCCCACCACGGCAATCTTCTTGTCGACCTCGCCCGGCTTAATGGCGATGGTCGCCTCGTCGCCGTTCTCGGCGTTGAGCACGCACGAAATGTACTTGCGGTTTTGAATCGCGTCGACGCAACCCTTGTTGCAGTTGAGGCACTCGCGGATGGGCTCACCCGTGGCGGCCTTCAGCGCAATGTCGGGGTCGCACATGAGCGAGCGGCCGTAGGCGATGATGTCGGCCGCGCCGTCTTCCAGAATCTTCTCGCCGGCCTCGACCGAGACAACACGGCCCACGGTTGCCACCGGCACGGAGACCAGGGCCTTGACGCGCTCGGCCACGGGCAGCGTCCAGTTGTAGGGCATGGCGCCCATGGGCGGAATGGTGTCGCCCATGTTGCCGGTGTGGTTGGCCTGTGCGACCTGAATCATGTCGATGCCCGCGCCCTCGAGCAACTTGGCGAACTCGCAGGCCTCGTCGGGCTGCAGGCCGCCCTTGCCGCGCGGCGTGCCGTCGGGGTTCTCCATGATCACGGGGAGTTTGTACTCCACCATCAGCTGCGGCGCGGCTTCCTTAATGGCAGCGACGACCTCGAGCGCATAGCGAACGCGGTTCTGGAACGAGCCACCGTACTCGTCGGTACGCTTGTTGAGGATGGCCGAGCACAGCGAACCCACCAAGCGATCGCCGTGGACCTCGATGGCGTCAATGCCGGCCTGCTGCGCGCGAGCGGCCGAGGCAGCGATGGCCTCCTTGATCTGGGTGAGCTGCTCTACGCTCGCCTCGTTCACAAAGTGCTGCATGTCGTGGTGCAGCTTGGCGTATGCCTGATTGCGGATCTCGTTGGACTCGGCCATCTTGGCGGCAAAGGCCTCCTCGTCGCCGGCGGCTTTGGCCTCCTGCGCGGCCTTGGCGGCAGCCATGGAGCCCATGACCATGCGGCCGACACCGGGCACATCGTACTCGGGGTGGAACAGCTGCAGCGCGACCTTGGCGCCATGCTTGTGGACGGCGTCGGCCAGCGCCTTAAACGTGGGGATCTGGGCGTCGGTCGCCAGCTTGGGCGTGGGGCTTGCGGTCATGACGGGAGCGACGTCGCCGATGACGATGTAGCTCACGCCGCCACGGGCCAAGCGCTCGTAAAAAGCCAGGCTGCGCTCGCCGATGGAACCGTCACGCTCCTCGTAGCCGGTGGTCAGCGGCGGAAACATAATGCGGTTCTTGAGCTCAAGGGGGCCAACCGTAATGGGCTGGAGCAGCTTGGATGCAGGTGCGGTCATGGATATTCCTCTCTTGTAGGCGCGGCGACGATGATGCCGCGTAGTTGTCTAGAGGATATGGCATGGAGG
>CABTZA010000010.1 GCA_902489225.1 uncultured Collinsella sp. | reverse complement strand
TTCTCGGTGTTGTAGGTCACGGCGTCGCAGGTGCCCTGCAGCAGGTTCGAAAACACCGTGGGGACCGAATCGACCGGGTTCTTGTGCACAACGCCCGGGATTTCGTCGATGACGGTATCGAGCATGGTGTCCTTTTGGCCGAGGACCGTAGCGCCGCTAAAGTCGCTGAGCTTGGTCGCATTTTGGTAGGGCGAGCCCTCTTTTACGAACAGGCCAAAGTAGCCAATGAAGTACGGGTCGGAAAAGCCGACGGACTCCTCGCGCTCGGGCGTGGCGCTCATGCCGGCAATGATGAGGTCGATCTGGCCGTTGTTGAGCGAATCGATAAGACCCGAGAAGCTCTGCTTGACGGCAACGGGCTCGCCACCGAGGGCTTTGCAGACGATCTTGGCGATCTGCACGTCGTAGCCATCGGCATAGGCGCCCTGCACGTTGTCGATGGGGATGGTGTACTCGCTGGCTTCGGAGACCTGCCAGTTGTACGGGGCGTAGGCCGCCTCCATGCCGATGCGGATCTTGTCCTCGCCGATCACGGAATCGGACAGGTCGTCGCGACCGCCGCCCGTCGTGGGCTGAACCACCTTAAGCGTGGACGGGCGCTGGCAGCCGGCGAGCGCGCCGGCAACAACGGTAGCGCTCGCAGCGAGAGCGCTACCCAAAAAGATGCGACGGCTGCATACCGGCTGGCGCTGCGCATCGCACTGTTGGGGAGAATGCATAATCTGCCTTCCCTGTTGAATCGTATGCTGACGACTTAACAGGATATACGCCAGCGACCAGCAGCGCGGCACAAGCTCGAAAAATTAATAGACACACGGTAATCATTGGGGACGCCGATGTTTTGGCAATGCCGGCGAGCGACGTCCAGAGCGAACAAGTGGCATGAAAAAGGCAAGGCATGACCAGAAGGTCTATGCCTTGCCTTTTGAATGACAACTTGTCGCTCTGGACGACGCGCAGCATCGACCGAGCGGCGGAACCTCTAGAGCAAGGTAACGCTAAAGCTGCGCTTGTCCGTCTCGCCGGGAGCCAAGGTGACGGTGTTGACCTTGTGCTCAAAGACATCGTCCTCGGTATCCATGGTGGTATGACCGGTCCAGGGCTCGAGCGCCACAAACGGAGCGTCGTTGGCGGCAGACCACACGCCGATGTACTTAAAGCCCTCAAAGTCGATCTTGACGCCGTGACCCGACTTGCGGCCGCGCAGCGTGAGCGTGGAGCCCGGGGTATCGGTGAACATGATGGCGTCGTTATCGAAGCTGCGGTGCGTGATGGGCAGCACGTCCGAGTTATCGGGAGCCTTGTAGCTACCCTCAAACGTCATAAGACCGTCGGGCGTGATGATGGGAGCCTCGTTAGTCCAAGCCTCGGTAAACGCCAGCTCGTAATCCTCGAACGCCTCGTCCTCAGCACCGGGAGCCGGTACGTTAAACGCAGGGTGGCCGCCCACCGAGAACGGCAGGTCCACGTCGCCGGTGTTGGTGACGGCAAAGGTCTGCGTGAGGGTGGCGTCGCCGGTCAGGGCATAGGTCATGTTGAGCTTAAAGTGGAACGGAAAGGCCTTGAGCGACTCGGGCGTATCGGTGATCTCGTACGTTACCGAGGAGCCGTCCTCCGAAACCTCAACCAGCTTGTGCTCGACGATGCGCGCGAGTCCGTGGCGCGGCATCTCGCAGGTGCCGGCCGCAGACGTTGCCGTGTTGTTGCGCAGCGAGCCCACGATTGGGAACAGGATAGGCGCGTGCTTGCCCCAAAAGGCCGGGTCGCCCTGCCACAGATACTCGTTGCCGTTGAGGGCAAGGCTCGTGAGCTGGGCGCCCATGGAATCAATGGCCGCGATGAGGCCGCCGCGCTTGATGGTAGTGACGGTAGACATGCTACTTCCTCCAAAAGTAAACAATAGTGTCGAGGGCTATTGTCCCACTCTTGGCGGCGGGGTTGAGCGGCGGGCGAAGTTATTGAGCAATAGCGTAAAGGTCAAACCCGCCCTGCGGCGCGCTATCGACCGTGTCGGGCGCCTGTGAATTAAAACTCACCGGAACCATGCGCTTTGAGGCGCGGTAACGCGTGCCGTCGGTGGCGACGGGCGGCTCATCTACCGTGAGCTCGTAGTCGCCGGGCTTGAGCTCGATGCCGTCACCTTCGGAATTGACGTATTGATACTCGTCGATTGTTTGTCCCTTGAGCGTGCGGCCCACGATATGGACGAGCATCTGGCTATCGCCACGCGCGGTGTCCCACGTCGCGCCGTCCTTAACCTCGACCGACACATGCACCGAGCGCGTGCGGCTGAGCGATTGCTCGACAGACATCTCGACCTTGGCGGCGTCTTGACGCTGCTGCTCGACATGGCTCCAAACGCTACCGATTGCCGAGCAGGCGATAACGCCGGCCATGAAAGCGATGAGGATGGGGCCGAGCGGAGAACGGCGGCCCGCGTCTTCCTCACGAGCTAGGTCGGGGCGATGTGTGGGCGCAGGCGCCTGGGCGCCTTGCGCGGGCACGTCGAGAATGCTGAAGGATGCCGTGCTGTCGGGGTCGATGGTGTGACGCGGCTGCGGGATCTTTGCCGGCGAGATCGACATGTCGGCTGGCTCACCCAGTGTGGCCGTGGCATCGGCCTTTGCCTCGTCGGCCTCAGCCTGGGCCCAAGCTTGTTCGAAGGTCAGAGGCTCGACGGGGTCGAGGGCGGCGTCCGAGTCGGCGGCGACGTCGTTGCCGGTCTCGCCCTCGTCGCTCGACACGTCACGCGACGCGGGCTCGTCCCACTCCTCATCCGGAGCCTCGCCCTCGCTATACCACCATTCAAAGTTATCGATATCCATACGGGGCGCCCCTTAGGCCTCGCAAATAAACGCTCGCTAGTCTTATACCCCCAGACGGCACCGAAGCTCACCCGCGCCGGACACAAAAACCGTCACAACATTCGACGCTTTTCCTCGATTTCGAGATTTTCGCCGAATGTTGTGACGGTTTGGGCGACTGGCTGGCAGCGCAATGTGACAAAGGGACTGCCTCTTTGTCACATTCTGTTAGAGTTGCAGGGATTGAATCCCGCTTATTCATTCGACATTGGAGTGACAACCTTGATCGCCGCAACCACGCCTAAAAGTAAGTCAACCGCCGCCGCGCTCTCCCCCGCGCGCACCAAGCTCTGCCTGGCGCTGCTCGTGCTGTTGGGATTCTCGCTCGGCTGCTCCGAGTTCGTGGTCATCGGCATCGAGAGCGACCTGGCGACGGAGCTCGGCATCTCGCTTGCCACCGCGGGCCAGCTCATCAGCGTGTTTGCGCTTGTCTATGCCACCGCGACGCCGGTGCTCGCGCTCAGCACGGGGCGATTCCGCCGCTACCAGCTGCTCGTGTGCTACAGCATCGTCTTTGTACTCGGCAACCTGGTCATGGCGTTGGCGCCCAACTTCCAGGTGCTGTTTATCTCGCGCATTGTCCTGGGCTCCGTCTCGGGCGCACTGCTCGCCGTGGGCGTGACGTACATCCCCGAGCTGCTGTCCCCGCAGCAAACTTCGCTTGCAATCTCGGTGGTATATGGTGCGTTTTCCGTGGCAATGGTCTTTGTCACTTCGATCGGCAAGTTTGTAGCCGACACGCTTGATTGGCATGTAGCAATGTACGGCACGCTGACCTTTGCCGTTCTGATCTGTAGCGCGCTCGTGGCGTTTATGCCTCGCGCCGGGCAGACCGATGAGCCCGCCACCTTCCGCGAGCAGGCGGGACTTCTACGCGAGCCGAGCATCATCACCGGCATGCTCATCTTTTTGTTTGGCGTGGGGTCGGTCTACGTTTTCTATGGCTACGTGACGCCTTATCTTGAGCAGGTGCTGGGCATGGGCACGGTCGAAGCCAGTACCACGCTCATGGCCTACGGCGTGTTCTGCCTGATCTCGAACATCCTGGGCGGATGGATCGATGCGCGCTTTGGCATGAAGGCGCTGCTGGTTACGTTTGTGCTGCAGGCGGCGGCATTGTTTGGGCTGTTTGCCGTGGGCGGCACCATGCCGCTCGCGCTGGTCTTTGTCTTTAGCCTGGCGCTGCTCATGTACCTGTTCTCGGTGTCGTGCATCACGCACTTTATGGACGTGGCACGCAGCCGCCATCCCAAGTCGATGGTACTCGCAAGTTCGGTTGAGCCCATGGCGTTTAACGTCGGCATTTCGTTTGGCACCGCAGTGGGCGGCGCCGTGGTAAGCAGCATTGGCATTGCGTACGTGGGCGCAGTGGGCGCCGCGTTCTCGCTTGTGGCCTGGGCCCTCACACTGGTGACGATTAGGTTGGCTCGCTGGGAACGCAAGAGGACGATGGCGCAGGCGTAGATGCGATACTCGAGCTCGATGATGGCGATCGAAAGGAAACCGCATATGCAATGCGTACTGTTTATCTGCTATGGGAACATCTGCCGCTCGACGATGGCTGAGTCGGTGTTTACCGAGCTGGTGCGGCGCGCCGGGCGCGCGGGCGAGTTTGTCATTGATTCCGCTGCGACCTCAACTGAGGAGATCGGCAACCCACCGCATCATGGCACGGTCGCCAAGCTGCGTGAAGTCGGGATTCCCGTCGTTGCGCACCGTGCCCGCCAGGTGCGTCGCGCGGAGTATGGCGACTGGGATCACATTGTCTATATGGATGCTGAGAACGCGCGTGGTCTGCGTCGCATCTTTGGCGACGACCCCGATGGCAAGATCTCGCGCCTGCTCGATTGGACCGATCGCCCCGGCGATGTGGCCGACCCCTGGTACACCGGCAATTTCGACGCCACCTACCGCGATGTGCTCGCCGGTTGCACCGCTATGCTCGAGCAACTGTAGGCGCTCGGACGGCGCGGGCACACGGGCCACGCTCGTTATCTCGGTGGGAGAAAATCAACGCTCATGAATGTGGCAAAGGGACTGCCCCTTTGCCACATCCGGGACTGGCCCTAGACCGGCTTGACCTCCAGCTTTATCCCCTCGGCGCAGGAGTCGCCCAAAACATCCGAAAGGGCCCAGGTCGCATATAGCGGCAAATAGAGAACCGCTCCGTTGCGCTCAACGTTGCCTCTCGAGAAAACAATCCCGAGCCTTACGCCATATTCAGCCGTATCAAGCACATGACCGAGCGCAGCGTGCGCGTGGTAATAGGAGCCCGATTTAACCTCGATCGGAACAGCCGTCCCATCCGGTCCATCGACCACAAAGTCCACTTCACCGCGCTTTTTTGTCTGATAGTAGTAAAGCTGGCGATTTTGGGCAGCCAGCTGCTGGGCCACCACGTTTTCGTAAATGCCGCCCAGATTGGGCTCCTTGCTATCAAGATACGCCGCTTGGGCGACTCCAACGGGGTAGCGCGCCATCAACATGCCCGTATCCGATTGATATAGCTTGAACTGCGATGGCCGTGCCGTCTTGAGCAGGGGCGATTTTGGCTCGGTTACGATATCGGCTTTGAGAGCAACGCCGGCATCGACAAGCCATACAAAATCTCGCTGATACTTCTCGTAGTGAGCCTTGGGGTCAATGGAATTGAGCACGAAGCGCTTGTTTTCGCCCTCGAGCATAATAGGGAGCTGATCGTAGATGCTCTGCACCTGAAGGGCTCGCCCGCTTGCATACTTGGAGATATCCCGCCGGTACTGTTCGTTGAGCTCTGACTGTAGCTGACGAACAGAGGCAAGGTCGCCCTGCGTGTCGAGGAAACGCTGCACGACCTCCGGCATTCCGCCGACAACGGTATAGGTCCTGAAGTTTGCCATCATCGCGTCATGAATGTAATCAGGAATGGGCCTCTCGCTGATACACGCGTCACGTATCGTTTGGAGAGCCCCCTCGCTCACCCCGGTTGCCCAGCAAAACTCCTCAAAATCGAGCGGGAACATTCTAAGCTCGTGGACATACCCCACGGGATAGGACCTGACGCCCTTGAACTGGGTCCCGAGCATTGACCCCGAAAACGCCCAGCGGCACCTCCCGTCCTCAACAAGGAACTTTGCCATCGTCATGATGTCGGGGGCCTCTTGGACCTCATCGATAAACACGAGCGTTTTGCCTGGCGCGATCGACTTTCCCGAAAGAAGCGTCACCCTGCTGATGAAATCATCGGCATCCCGCGCCTCGAGAAGAGCATCTTTTGCCTGGCGGTTTTCCATGAGGTTAAGCTCGATGTAGGTTGCATGATTGGCTTTGCCAAATGCGCGAATCGAATAGCTTTTGCCAATCTGGCGAGAACCCGTAATGAACAAGGCCTTTTGCTCGGAAGACTTCAGCCAACGCTCCAGCTCTGCCGCTATTTTCCTGCGCAGCATAGGCTCTCCCCTCGGTGTCATCGAATGAAATGCAAAGTTTTATACGCTTGATTATCGATGAAACGCAGAATTTTTAGAACCTAAAATCAGATGAAATGCAGAGATTTGAGATTACAAGCATAATAGAAGGAGCACCACCGGCGAATGTGACAAAGGGACTGTCCCTTTGTCACATTGCGCTCGACTACTCGTCGACGATCTCAGCAAGCCAGACGTTCAGCGTATCAACCTCGGGACAGCAGAACTTTGCCGTGCCTGGCTCGTTGCCGGGCACGGTTCCGCCATAGCGCAGGATATCGATATAGGGAAATCCCACATGGCAGGCCATGGCGCACATCTTGCCGCGATCTCGGTCGAAGTCGAAGACGTCACCCGGCTTGTGCCCGTGATGGCAGCGGCATGTGCCCAGCTGGTCCACGCAGCTAATGCGAATACGTGGGCGCTTGCCGCGCGGGGCGCCGAGCGGCTTGTTCTCGCCCGCAGGCTTGACGCCGCCCTCGCCAGCATTACTCATGGTCAATCACATCCAGGCAGGCCTCGATGGGAAGGCCGGCGGACTTATCCTCCTGGTCGGCATTGCGCTCGATAAGCTCCGCTACCACGCGCATGGCATCGCTCGTCGCGCGCTGCAGGCTCCAACCGGCCATAACGCGGCCGACGAGCACCGCCGAGAACGTGTCGCCCGTGCCCGGAAAGTAGACCGGAATGAGCTCAAAGGGAATCGTAAAGTACTCCCCCGCCACATGGTCGTAACCGATGACGACATTCGCACCGTCGACCACAGCGCTCGTAATGACCACCGACTTGGCGCCCAGGGCACGCACGGCATCCACAAGAGTGCGGCCCTCATCGGGCGTGATTTGCTCGGCAATGGGCGTATCGGTAAGCAGGCACGCCTCGGTGTAGTTTGGCACCGCATAGTCGGCGCACTCGAGCAGGCTACGCATGAGACCGATCGTGGACTCGGGCACGCCGGCGTAGAGCTTGCCGTTGTCGCCCATGATGGGGTCGACGAACACCTTGGTGCCCTTTTGCGCACGGCGGTGGCAAAAGTCCGAGATGATGCGCGTCTCTTCCTCGGTCACGATAAAGCCGGTCGAGATGGCGTCGAACTCAAACCCAAGCTCCTCCCAGATAGCGAGGCTCTGGCGCACGTACTCGGTGGTGTCGTGGATGTAGAACTTGGGATAGTTGAGCGTATCGGACACAAGTGCCGTCGGCAGGTTGTGGATGCGGTAGCCCATGTGCGACAGCACCGGCAGCATGGCGGAAAGCGCGACCTTGCCGTAGCCGCACATATCGTTGATCAGCAGCAGCTGAGTGTTCTTCATGAGGGTCTCCCTTGGTTCGGGCACGGCGCAGCAGCGCCACAGTGCGACTAAGTGTAGCGCAGGGAACGTTACGAGCGAAGTCGGGCAGCGTGAAGGGCAAATTGTTGCGGAAAGGTTTCGGAAACGAGGGGCTAGCTTGCTTCATTGCGGCTCATTTGCCGCCACTTATTCAGTGCCATTTCAAAACTATGCCGGATTACGGGGCTGAACCTGAATGAGCCAACCACACCCCTTATTTTCAAATCATAGCGAGCCTTCTACCTGCGGTTTTCTTTTTACCAATTTCGGCATGGTCGGCAATCCGTCATTCAGCCCCGTAATCCGGCATAGTTTTTAAGTTAGTCGTTGGGGACGTTCTTAAATGACTAGGCAAACAAGAACGTCCCCAACGACTATCAGCACAAGGAGTGTCCCCAAGTGCCGGCACATAAGGAACGCCCCTAAGTGCCGCTTGAACATAATAAGTTTGGTACCTTGACAATCAATCTATGCGCTCCTAAATTAGTTAGGCACAAAACAATTTCTCTACCTAACTAAGGAAAGGAGCGAAGCTTAGATATGTGTGTTGAAGCACTCATCCTTCCGCATGAGCCCGGCGGTGACCCGTCGCAACCGGTAGACATACCCGAAGCGGTCAGCGCTGAAGACAAACTCGCCAAGCGCATCCTCAATAACCTGGGCTTTTGCGGCCATTACATGCATTTTCATGGCGGAGGCGTGTCCGGCAAGGCGCCCATCATCTGCCTGCTGGCCAAGCAACCCGGCGGCGAGATGTCGCAGCAGGAACTCGGCATGCACTTTGACCTCAAGCCGGGGTCGCTTTCCGAGATCCTGTCCAAGCTCGAGCTCAACGGCCTCATCGAGCGCAGCCGTAACCCCAAGGATCGACGGCAGCTCACCATTCGCCTGACCGAAACCGGCCGGGAAAACGCCCGCATCGACCAGGCAGCCCGCATTCGCTTTAGAGAGCAGGCCTTTAGTGCCCTCACTCACGACGAGCGCGAGCAGCTCGCCGAAATGCTCGAGAAAATCCGCGTAACCTGGGAGGAACTGGATGATTAAAACCCTCATGGGCAGCATCCGCGACTATATGAAAGTCACCGTTGCCACGCCGTTGCTCGTGCTTGGCGAGGTGCTCTGCGAGATGCTGATTCCATTTATCACCGCCAACCTGATCGACGCCATCAAAGACGGCGCCACCGTAGCCGAGATGCTTCCCACCGCGGGCTTTTTGGTGCTCATCGCGCTGACGTCGCTTGCTTTTGGTGCCGCCGCCGGCGTCACCTGCAGCCATGCGAGCTGCGGCTTCGCCAAGAACCTGCGTCACGACCTGTTCTATAAGATCCAGACGTTCAGCTTTGCCAACATCGATGAGTTCTCGAGCTCCTCGCTCGTCACGCGCCTGACCACCGACATCAACAACGTGCAGCAAGCCTTTATGATGATCATCCGTATCGCCGTGCGCGCGCCGCTGGTATTGATCTTCGCCTTTACCATGGCATTTATCATGGGCGGCAGCGTTGCCATGGTCTACCTGATCATCATCCCGCTGCTGGGCTTTGGACTGTTCTTTATCATCTTTAAGGTGCGCCCCATCTTCTCGCGCGTGTTCCACAAGTACGACGCCCTTAACGAGTCCGTCGAGGAAAACGTCACCGGCATGCGCGTGGTCAAGAGCTACGTGCGCGAAGACTTTGAGAAGGAGAAGTTCGCGACCGCCGCACGCGACGTCCAGATGGACTTCACCCGCGCCGAGAAGCTGCTCGCCTTTAACAACCCCATGATGAACATCTGCGTCAACGGCGCATTTGTCGTCATCATCTACCTGGGCTCCAAGCTCATCATCACGAGCCAGGGCACGCTGTTCGACGTGGGCCAGCTCTCCTCGATCTTTACCTATGGCTTCCAAATCCTCATGAGCCTGATGCAGCTGTCGATGATCTTTGTCATGGTGACCATGGCCGACGAATCGGCGCACCGCATTACCGAGGTGCTGGCCGCCGAGCCCACGATCGCCGATCCCGCCGAGCCCGTGCTCGAGGTCGCCGACGGTTCCATCGACTTTGACCACGTGAGCTTTAAGTATTCCGCGCATGCGAAGCGCCAGGCGCTCGACGATATCGACCTGCACATTAAGAGCGGCGAGACCATCGGCATCATCGGCGGCACCGGCTCGGCCAAGTCCACGCTTGTAAACCTCATCGCCCGCCTGTACGACGCCACCGAAGGCACCGTGCGCGTGGGTGGCGTGGATGTGCGCGACTACGACTTGGACGCCCTGCGCCACCAGGTGGCCATGGTGCTGCAGAAAAACGTGCTGTTTAGCGGCACGATTGCCGAGAACCTGCGTTGGGGCGACCCGAACGCCACCGACGAAGAGGTCCGCGAGGCGGCACATCTGGCCTGCGCCGACGAGTTTGTCGATGGCTTCCCCAAGGGCTATGACACCTGGATCGAGCAGGGCGGCTCCAATGTTTCCGGCGGTCAGAAGCAGCGCCTGTGCATTGCGCGTGCCCTGCTGCGTCGCCCCAAGATCTTGATCCTGGACGACTCCACCAGCGCCGTCGACACCAAGACTGACGCCAAGATTCGCGCAGGGCTGGCAAGCTATCTGCCCAACACGACCAAGCTCATCATCGCCCAGCGCATTAGCTCCGTGCAGGACGCAGACCGCATCATCGTCATGGAGAGCGGCCGTATCGCGCAGATCGGTAACCACGACGAGCTGCTCAAGACGAGCGAGATCTACCGCGAGACCTTTACCTCGCAGAACAAGATGTCTGCCGAGGGCGAAGGGGCCGTCGAGGCCGACACCGAGGCATCCGCAACGCAAGCTCAGACCCAGGAAGGAGGCGAGGCACATGAGTAAGGCAACGACCGCCGAGCGCGCGCTCAACCGCAAGGGTGGCACCATGTCGCGCCTCATCAAGACGCTCTTTGGCTTCTACCCCGTGCTTTTGCCCCTCGTCGTCGTCGGCGTGGTGCTCTGCGCCATCATCAACTCCATCGGCGCGACCTTCCTTCAGAGCGCCCTGCAGATTATTAGCGAATCGTGGCAGTCGGGCGATTGGGAAGCTGCACAGCCCAAGATCGCACAGCTCGTGACCACCCTCGCCTGCATCTACGGCGTCGGCATCCTGTCCTCGCTGTTCTGGAACCGCGCCATGGCCATCGTCACGCAGGGCTCGCTCGAGAAGCTGCGCGAGAAGATGTTCAACCGCATGCAGGACCTGCCGATTCGCTACTTCGACACGCACCAGCGCGGCGACATCATGAGCCACTACACCAACGACATCGACACGCTGCGCCAGATGATCAGCCAGTCGCTGCCCAACCTGCTCATGACGACCATCGTCATCGTCACGGTGTTCTTTATCATGCTGTACTACAGCGTTTGGATGTGCCTGGTCATTGTGGCAGGCGTCGCCTTTATGACCTTTATGACCAAGCTGCTCGGCTCCAACTCCGCGCGCTTCTTTATTGCGCAGCAGACCGAGCTCGGCGTTGTCGAGGGCCATATCGAGGAAGTCATGAACGGCCAGAAGGTCGTCAAGGCATTCTGCCACGAGTCTGCCGCCGAGGCCGATTTTGACGAGCGCAACGAAAAGCTCTTCGAGGTCTCGCAGAAGGCCAACATGTACGCCAACATCCTCATGCCCATCCTTATGAACCTGGGCAACCTGCTCTACGTGCTGGTCGCACTGGCAGGCGGCATTTTCCTGGCGCTGGGCGTGCCCAACCTGAGCATCTCGGGCATGGCACTGTCCATCGCCGTCGTGGTGCCGTTCCTCAACATGACCAAGCAGTTCTGCGGACAGATCGGCCAGATCTCGCAGCAGATCAACGCCGTGGTCATGGGCCTCGCCGGCGCCGACCGTATCTTTGAGCTCATCGACGAGAAGCCCGAGGCCGACGAGGGCTATGTGACGCTCGTCAACGCGCAGGTGAACCCCGAGACCTGGGAGTTCGAGGAGGCCGACCACCACACCGGCATGTGGGCATGGAAACACCCGCACCGCGCAACCGGCGAGATCGAGTACGTGCCGCTGCGCGGCGACCTGGTCATGGACAACGTGGACTTTGGCTACACGCCCGACCACGAGGTGCTGCACGGCGTGTCCGTGTTTGCCAAGCCGGGTCAGAAGGTCGCGTTTGTCGGCGCCACCGGTGCCGGTAAGACGACCATCACCAACCTCATCAACCGCTTCTACGACATCGCCGACGGCAAGATCCGCTACGACGGCATCAACGTCAACAAGATCCGCAAGGCCGACCTGCGCCGCTCGCTGGGCGTCGTGCTACAGGACGTGAACCTGTTCACCGGCACTGTGATGGATAACATCCGCTACGGCAACCTGGACGCTACCGACGAGGAGTGCATCGCGGCGGCCAAGCTCGCGGGCGCGGACGACTTTATCACCCGCCTGCCCGACGGCTACGACACCATGCTCACCGGCAACGGCGCACAGCTGTCGCAGGGCCAGCGCCAGCTGATTTCGATCGCACGCGCTGCCGTCGCCGATCCGCCGGCGATGATTCTGGACGAGGCCACGTCGAGCATTGACACCCGCACCGAGGCCATCGTGCAGGCGGGCATGGACAAGCTCATGGAGGGCCGCACGACGTTTGTCATCGCGCACCGCCTGTCCACCGTGCGCAACTCCGACGCGATCATCTGCCTGGACCACGGCCGCATCATCGAGCGCGGTAACCACGACGAGCTGATCGCCAAGCGCGGATACTACTATCAGCTCTATACCGGAGCGTTTGAGCTGGAGTAGTTCGGCCCGCCGAGATGGCCGATTTGCCGCTCATTCGTCGGGCATGACCCTAAGGTCAATGCCCTCCTCTTTTGGGGCAAATCGACTCATCTCAACGACCCAAACACAATGCGCCGCAACGAATAAAGCCTCCGCAGCCACACGAGCTGCGGAGGCTTTTTTCATGCCGGCCGGAAACCGTATCCCACTTTTCGGGCCCAGAATGGGATGCCGTTTCCCGCTGGGTCCCCTCCGGGAAACGGCATCCCATTTCAAGGGCGTAAACCGGGATGTAGTTTCCCCTAACGGCACCTTTGGGAAGCCGCATCCCACTCTAGACGCACAAAACGGGATGAGCTTTCCCATGGTGATCCAAGACCAGAAGCATGTCCGATAGCGCGGCCAGGTCAAGAACAACAAGGCAAGCGTCACGCCAATTTGGACGAGCGTCTGCTGCAGTTTGAGGCTGCTGGCCCATATGGTAGAGTTAACCACCCATGAATTTCAGCACACTGCGTGCTACCTGTTCTTTTGTCATTTAGGGGAGTGAACTTGTGAATACTTCTGTCGCCAAGAAGGCCGGCCAGGCGGTGCGCCTGCTCATGATGGTGCTCACGGCAGTTCTCATCTTCTTCTTCATCAATGTTATGCTGCTCGTCTCCGATATCCAGGGCACGGCGCGCGTGGTCAACTACGCCGGTCTGGTTCGCGGTACCACGCAGCGAATCGTTAAGCTCGAGGACGCGGACCAGCCTCAAGATGACCTGCTTAAAGCCGTGGATTCATACATCAACGGTTTGCGTTACGGAAGTGACGACCTCAACCTCGTCCGTCTCGACGACGATGAGTATCAGGCAAAGATGACCGAGCTTGCAAATTATTATGATGAGCTTTGCGCCGAGATTAGCCGCGTGCGCGAAGTCGGCTACGAGAGCACCGACATCATCTCCATGAGCGAGGAGTTCTTTGGCATTTGCGACGATGCTACGCGACTCGCAGAGGACTACTCTCAGGAGAAGGCGTCGGCACTCAACTATCTCGAGGGCTTGGTGATCATCGACATCGTGGGCTTGGTGGCGACCTTTGCGGTCGAAGTTGTTCGCGCGGTGCGCACTGCCGCACTCAATCGCGAGCTGCAGAACAAAGTCTATCTCGACGAAGCCACAGGACTGCCCAACAAGAACAAGTGCGAGGAGATCTTGGGGCAGGAGCAGTCTGTCTCCGCGGAGGCGCCCGTTGCGGTATGCGTCTTCGACCTTAACAATCTGCATGCGGTCAATAACAGCTTTGGTCACGAGAAGGGCGACGAATACATCCGCTCTTTTGCCCGGCAGCTGGGGCGTGTGGCGTCCGAGACCTGCTTTGTGGGTCGTGACGGCGGCGATGAGTTTATCGCGGTGCTATGGGATGCCGATCGAGCTGCCGTGGAGTCCTGTCTCGCTCGGGTTCGTGCGAACGTGAACGAGTGTTCCGAGGCTCACCCCGACATGCCTATCAGCTATGCGGTGGGCTACGCGCTTTCCAGCGATTTCGATGAACCGCCTACGATGCGTGAGCTCTTTTCTCAGGCCGACAAAAACATGTACATCGACAAGAACCGCGTAAAGACAGCCGAGGCAGCCGGGCTGCAACGCGAGGAACGGTAAACCCGTAGCAAAGGGTAGCTAATTTGGGACGGGACTCTTTTGGCTACTTGAGGAGTTGTGCCATGGCGTTGACAAATTTTTGGACTTGGAGGGTGGGCTCGAGCGGGTAGTGCAGAAAGACCGGCACCTCGCGACCGCACAGGAACGGCACGCCCACAAAGGCTGGGTGCACCCCCGACCACGCTCCGCAGGTGAGCACCGCGTCGCCCTTTTCCTCCGCCTCGTTAAAGAGCGCAAAGTCGAAGCTGTCCACATCGATCACGTCAACGCCGCCGTCTGCCAAAAGATCGATGCGCAGGCTGTCCATAGCGTCGTTGCCGTGGCGGAGCACGCGCAGACGCATACCCTCCAAGTCGGCGACCGTAATGCGATTCTTGCGCGCCAGCGGGCTCGTGCGCGGCAGGTCGATATAAAACGGCACGTTGACAATGCGGAGCTTTTGGCAGGCGTCACCCCAGCGCGGGGTCGAAAAACTCGACTGCACCACATCGACCTCGCGGCCCAAGCTGCGCATGACGGATTCGCGTTCGTCGTAGAGGTCGCTCACCGGCACGATCTCGAAGCGCAACGATGGCTCCAGCTCGTGTACGCCCGTCCACATCGACAGCGTCTGGCGCCCCGGACACATCATCGACACGCCCAGACGCACGGCCCCGCCATCGCCCGCCGCGCGTCGGGCACGGCGTAGCGCGTCCTCGGACTGCCGCATGATCGAACGTGCATCGTCCACCAGCAGGGCACCTGCCGGCGTCACCTTAACACCAGAATGCGAGCGCTCGAACAACGTGATGCCAAACTCGGCCTCAAATCCCGACACCTGCTTGACGAGCGCCGGGGTCGACACGCGCAATTTTGCCGCCGCACGCGAGAAGCTTCCCAGCTCCGCGGCGGCCGATATGGCCTCAAGTCGTCGATCGTACACGTCAATCTCCTGTTTCCAGACGTATGGCAATGAACTGCCAGGGGGGGTCGTTTTGGCAGGTCACACACTAAATTAGGGACACATCGTCTTGCGAGCTATAAACCTACGGTTAACGCCATTCTAACAAATATGCAATTCACCTGCGCAAATGCAAAGCATACGATAACCAGCGAAAACCACGTGGGTCGATTAATGGGAGCGACCCACCGGGAGGCACAAGAAGGGAAGTTCCTATGAGCAATTGGCTTAAGCTCGAGGGCGATGTCTGCGCCGTGACTGGCGCGCTCGGCGGTATGGGCGTCGAGATTTGCCGCGAGTTCGCCCGCAACGGCGCCAACGTCGTCCTGCTCGACCTGGACGAAGAGAAGGTCAAGGCCGCTGCCGCCGACCTCGCCGCTGAGTTTGGCATCCACGCCGAGGGTTACAAGATGAACGCCACCGACGAGGCCGAGGTTCAGGCTGCCGTCGACGCCACCATCGCCGACTTCGGCCGCGTCGACGTTCTCGTCAACACCGCCGGCATCCTGCGCTTCGCCGCCATGGAGGACCTGCCGCTGAGCGACTGGGAGCAGGTGCTCAACGTCAACCTCACCGGCTACTTCATCACCTCGCAGCGCTTTGGTCGCGAAATGATCAAGGCCGGCCAGGGTCGCCTGGTGCACATCTCGACCGTTGCCAGCCACTCCCCCGAGACGTTCTCGGGCGTGTACAGCTCCACCAAGGCGGGCGTCAACATGATGTCCAAGATGCTCGCCGCCGAGTGGGGCCCCTACGGCGTCCGTTCCAACTGCGTCGAGCCTTGCTTCGTTAAGACCCCGATGTCGGCCGACTTCTACGCCGACCCCGAGGTCGAGAAGAGCCGCAGCCGCCTGATCGCCACGCGCCGCATCGGCGAGGTCAGCGATATCGCCAACGCCGTCATGTTCCTGGCGTCCAAGCGCTCGGACTTTACCACCGGCGACGCCATCAAAGTCGACGGCGGCTTCTCCAACATGATGGGCGACCTCACCGCCAAGCCCGGCGGCCGTCGCGCCTATGCCGACAACTACCTTAAGAACAAGGGTGTCGAGCTCTGGTCCGATGAGTCCGGCGTCGCCAAGCCGACTGACCAGTAAACCAACCTGACAGGGAGGTCCCGCGGACACGCCCGCTCCTCCCCCGTATCGATTAGAAAGAGTCCAATGGCTTCCACCAACTCCAACAAGGGTCGCGCCGTCGTGCTTTCCGCCGCGTGCGTCACCATGTTCTTCATCAGCTCCATCGCGCTGTATTCCGTCGTGAGCAAGAACCTGCTCGCCGTCTACCCCGAGTGGTCGAGCGCTCTTACCTGGGCTTTCCCGGTCTTTCAGACCATCATGGCCGTGACGGGCATCTTCGCCGGCCGCATCTCCGATAAGATCGGCCCGCGCAACGTCGTAATCGCCGCCGCCGTGTGCTACGGCCTGGGCTGGTTCATGTCCGGCACCGTCACCGAGCCGTGGCAGTTCTACCTGTGGTTCTCGCTCGTCGCCGCCATCGGCAACGGCCTGGGCTACAACCCGGCGCTCACCACGGGTCAAAAGTGGTTCATCGACAAGAAGGGTCTCGCCTCCGGCATCACCCTGGCCGCTTCGACCGCCGGTCCCGCCGTACTGTCCCCAGTGCTCGCCTCGCTGCTCATCCCGAGCCTGGGTATCTTTGGCGCCCTTAAGGCGCTCGGCGTCATCTTCTTTGTGATGATCGCCGCCTCTGCCCTGTTCCTGAAGGCCCCCGAGGCCGGTTGGCTGCCCGAGGGCTTCGAGGCCCCCAAGGGCGGCGCGCACGCCGGCACCTTCGGCGACCTCACCCCGGGCGAGATGGTCAAGACCCCACGTTTCTGGGTCCTTATCGTCACCTTCGCCTTTGCCGCCACCGCGGGCACCCTGCTCGTGGGCAAGGTTGCCTCCATCGCCGCCGTTCAGCTCTTCGCCGACCCCACGAGCGCCGCGGCCGTCGCCCTCGGCGGTGTGGTGGTCTCCGTCAACACCTGCGCCAACCTGGTCGGTCGTCTGTCCTTTGGCCAGATCATCGACAAGCTCGGCGCCTATAAGTCGCTGCTCACCAGCCTTGTCGTCACCATCGTCGCGCTCGTCATCATGTCGATGAGCCTTACGCAGGCCATGTTCTTTGTGGCGCTCGCCCTGCTCGGCTTTAGCTTTGGCGCCCTGCTCGTCATCTACCCGCCGCTCACCGGTGGCGCCTTTGGTACCAGCAACATCGGCGTCAACTACGGCATCATGTTTTTGGGTTACGCCGCCTCCACCTGGATCAGCCAGCCCATCACCGCCGTGCTGTATCACGCCGAGGCCGGCAGCGCCGCCTACCAGCAGTCCTTCTACGGCGCCATCGTGATCGCCGCCATCGCCGTCGTGCTCACCGTCTACATGATGGTCTCCGACAGCAAGAAGAAGTCCGCCTAGTTTTACCGATGCGACAAAGGGACAGCCCCTTTGTCGCATTCCACCGGTCACCAGTATTAAGGAGTCGAAATGTCTGAGCTCAACCCCGTCCGCATTGCCGTTATCGGCGCCGGTGCCATGGGCCGCAACCACATCCGCTTTGTCACCGAGGAGCCCGAGGCCGAGCTCGTCACCATCGCTGACGCCTTTGAGGGCGCCCGCGCCACGGCCGAGGCCGCCGGCGTGCCGTTTTACACCGATCCCGCCCAGATGATGGACGAGGTCAAGCCCGAGGCCGTCATTATCGCCACCCCCAACGACCTGCACCTGGGCGTTGCTCGCGAGGCTGTGAAGCGCAATATCGTGCCGTTGGTCGAAAAGCCGATCTCCAACGACCTGGAGGATGCCCAGGCTTTCGCTGCCGAGGCCGAGACCGCCGGCGTGCCCGTGCTCGTGGGCCAGCACCGTCGCCACAACCCCTTCGTCAACAAGGCCAAGGAGATCATCGAGTCCGGCGAGCTGGGCAAGCTCACCGTGTCGAGCTTCCACTACATGATCTATAAGAATGACGAGTACTTCGACGTCGAGTGGCGCCGCAAGAAGGGCGCCGGCCCGATCCTGGTCAACCTGGTGCACGACGTCGACCTGCTCCGCTACCTGCTGGGCGAGCCCGTTGCCGTCCAGGGCATGCAGTCCAGCGCCGCCCGCGGTTTTGAGACCGAGGACTCCGCCGTGGTCAACGTCCGTTTTGCCGATGGCGCGCTTGCGAGCATGACCATCTCCGACGCCACCGCCAGCCCCTGGAACTGGGAGGCAACCGCTCGAGAGGATCCGCAGTACCGCCCCTTCGACGCCGACGCCTACTTTATCGGCGGCACTAAGGGTGCTCTTTCGCTGCCCCGCCTGCACCAGTTCTCCTACGACGGCGCCTCCAACTGGCACAAGCCGCTGCAGATGGAGATTCCGGCCGTCGACCCGGCGCTGCCGCACAAGATGCAGCTCAAGCACTTTGTGAAGGTTGTCCGCCGCGAGGTCGAGCCCGTCGTGACCCCCGCCGACAACGTTAAGACGCTCACACTTCTCAACGCTATCAAAGAGGCCGCCGAGACCGGCCAGCTCGTCGAGCTGTAATGCCTTAGGGCGGACCGCGGCAAACTCCCCGCCGAGCGCCTTGGTCCGCCACCGATAAGCCCCTCTTCTTTGCCCCGCGAGCAGCCTCCTGCCCGCGGGGCCTTTTGCTACCTTGCCGACGATTTTTCTGGGGCGGGGTCTATTTTGCACCTCGGCCTGATTCGTTCGCCACGAAATGGGCCTATCTACTACGTTTAACCGACCACCCTCAACCATACCGAATTTCGCGAAATAAAAACCGCAGGTAAACGGCTTGCGTATTCTCGGAAAACCGGGGGATGGTCGACCCATACGGTTTGAACGTAGTAGATAGGTCGTTTTCGTGGCGAGGGACCAAAACAGTCTTTTGAAACGGGTGGTATCCTTGGTAGCTCTGTGCTGCAAACGCACCTTAAATGCAAGGAGTCCCATGGATCTTATCGCCCAGCTTGCCCACGAGCTCAACCTTAAGGCCGCCAACATCGAGGCAGCCGTCAAGCTCATCGACGAGGGCAACACCATCCCCTTTATCTCGCGCTACCGCAAGGAAGCCACGGGCGGCATGGACGACGTCGCCCTGCGCACACTCGACGAGCGTCTGTCCTACCTGCGCAATCTTGAGCAGCGTAAAGAGGACGTCATTCTGCTCATCGACGCCCAGGGCAAGCTCACGCCCGAGCTCGAGCAGCAGATTCGCGAGGCCACACAGCTCCAGCGTGTCGAGGACCTCTACAAGCCCTACCGCAAAAAGCGCATGACCCGCGCGCAGAAGGCCCGCGAAGCAGGCCTGGAGCCGCTCGCCAACATGATCATCATGCAGGCCTCGGCCAAGGGCAGCGCACTCGACGCCGCCGCGGCCTACGTCAACGAGGAAGCCGGCTTCGACACGCCCGAGAAGGCGCTCGCCGGCGCGGCGGACATCGTGGCCGAGACGGTGGCCGAGGACCCCGAGAACGTCGCCGACCTGCGCGCCTTTACGCAAAACACCGCCGACATCGTCGTCGAGGCCACCGACCCCGCCGAGAAGACCCCCTACGAGCCGTACTACAGCTATGACGAGCCGCTGCGCCGTATACCCAACCACCGCGTGCTGGCTATCGACCGCGGTGAGCGCGAGGGCAAGCTCCGCGTGCGCGTGAACGTCGACGGCGCCGCCGCCACGGCACGCCTCGGCAGCCGCTGGCCCCGCCGCCAGGGCGTGTTTGCTCCCACCTTCGATGCCGCCATCGCCGACGGTTACAAGCGCCTCATGGCCCCCTCGCTGGAGCGCGAGGCCCGCGCCAAGCTCACCGTCCGCGCGCAGACCGAGGCCATTAATGTCTTTGCCAAGAATCTCGAGGGCCTGCTCTCGGCACGCCCCGTCCGTGGCGCCCGCGTGCTCGCGCTCGATCCGGGCTACCGCACCGGCTGCAAGGTCGCCGTTATGGACGAGACCGGCAAGCTGCTCGACCACGGCGTGGTCTACCCCACCAAGCCGCGCCACGACGTCGCCGGCACCAAGCGCGAGCTCGCCCGCCTCGTCAAGAAGGACAGCGTCAACACCATCGTCATCGGCAACGGCACCGCCAGCCGCGAGACCGAGGAAGTCGTCTCGGAGTTCATCGCCGAGCAGGCGCCCAGCCTTCGCTACACCATCGTTAACGAAGCCGGCGCGTCGGTGTACTCCGCCTCCGAGCTCGCCAGCCAAGAGTATCCCGATCTGGACGTCACCGTGCGTGGCGCCATGAGCCTGGGCCGCCGTCTACAGGACCCGCTGGCAGAGCTCGTCAAGATCCCGCCCCAGTCCATCGGCGTTGGCCAGTACCAGCACGACCTTGACCAGGCCGAGCTCTCGCGCACTCTGGGCCACGTGGTGGAGGACGTCGTTAACCGCGTGGGTGTCGACGTAAACACCGCGAGCGCAAGTCTGCTGGGATACGTATCGGGTATTACGCCGAGCGTGGCCAAAAACATCGTGGCCTACCGCGAGGAAAACGGCGCCTTTACCGATCGCCGCCAGCTTAAGAAGGTCCCCAAGCTGGGACCCAAGGCATATCTCAACGCTGCAGGCTTTTTGCGCATCAGCGGCGGCAAGAACCCGCTCGACGCGACAAGCGTCCACCCCGAGAGCTACGAGGTGGCCACGTCCGTCCTAGAACGCGCCGGCGTTAAAGCAAGCGAGCTCAGCCGTGGCGGCGTGCCCGACATCGAGCGCCGTCTGGGCAGTATCTCGGCGCTGGCAAGCGACCTGGACTGCGGTACCCTGACGCTCATCGACATTGTCAACGAGCTCAAGAAGCCCGGTCGCGACCCGCGCGACGACGCGCCCGAGGTGGTCTTTAGCCGCTCGGCGCTTTCCATCGACGATCTGGAGCCCGGCATGGAACTCAAGGGCACGGTGCGCAACGTCGTCGACTTTGGCGCCTTCGTCGACGTGGGCGTGCACCAGGACGGCCTCGTGCACATCTCCAAGCTGGCCAACCGCTTTGTCAAGCACCCCAGCGACGTCGTGCGCGTCGGTGACACGGTCAAGGTGTGGGTCGAGAAGGTCGATCGCGACCGCAAGAAGATCTCGCTCACCATGGTACAGGGGAAGTAAACCGCCTAAAGCAAGGGTACCCCCTGCAGCGACGTGCAAAATCGCGAGTATTCTGCAGATCCCGCCGTTCCAGATGCCCCCTAGAGACGAAAAAGCAAAAAACAGCCCCCGTTTTAGCGTCGTCAGAGCCAAAACGGGGGCTGTTCCGTGCTTCAGCTAGCTGGTAAAAGCCTTTACCTTGCTGAATACTCTCAATTTTGCACGTCGCGGGCGGGGGTACCTTTGCCCACGGCAGGATATGGAAGCCGATTACCAACCTGCCGGCAAGCTCGTGTCGGCAGCCCCGGCCTTTCCTTTGCCTAGCGCGACCCTCGCAAAGCGCGTGAGCGGTAGGGAAAGGAAAGGCCGGGGGCGAACAGCCCGCGGTACAGTCGGTGTTCGCGCTACGGCAGGATATGGAAGCCGAGCGAGGCGATATCCTTGGCAAAGCCACGCACGGTATCGAGCGAGACCTCGTACGGATCACGGCCGATGTTCTTGCGCTTGGCCAGGATGCTGTTGGGCACCGTGATGATCTGGCAACCGCAGGCTTCTGCCTGGTAAATGTTAATGAGCTCGCGCGTGGACGCCCACAGGACCTCGCAGTTGGGCTTTGCGGCGGCCTTCTTGACCGACTCCGTCATAAACGGAATGGGGTCGACGCCGGTATCGGCGATGCGTCCGGCAAAGAGCGAGATGATGGACGGCGTCTCGGCGTCAACGGCCTCGACCATCTCGTCGACCTGCGCAGGCGTAAAGATGGTGGTGACGTTGACCTTGATGCCGTCGGCCGAAAGCTTGCGCACCAGCTCGGCGGTGGACTCACCCATGGTGGTCACGCACGGAATCTTGACGTAGAC
>CABTZA010000009.1 GCA_902489225.1 uncultured Collinsella sp. | reverse complement strand
CACCGTCGACGGCGAGGGCACCCTTGTCGTGACCGACCAGTGCCTGCTTTCCCCGGGCCGCACCTGCTCTGCGGTTCTGGAGGAGGAAGAGGATCCCGAGTCCATCTGGCCCAAGTACCGCAAGAAGTTTGAGCCCTGGAGCGAGGAGCTTCGCGCCTACATGGACGAGCACCTCAAGGAGTACCTGGGTGTCGAGAAGGTCATCTGGGTCAAGAAAGGCATCGACCCTGAAGAGACCAACGGCCACATCGATGATGTCGCCACCTTCATCGCCCCGGGCGTCATGGCCTGTATCTGGACCGACGATCCCGAGTATCCGTTCTACGAGCAGTGCCATGCTGCCTACGAGACCCTCTCCAACGCCGTTGACGCCAAGGGCCGCAAGATGAAGGTCTACAAGCTCTGCATGCCCGTGAACCCGCTGTTCATGGATCAGGCTTCCTGCGACACCATCGACGCCGACGAGAACGCCGAGCCGCGCGTCCCCGACGAGCCGCTGATCGCCTCCTACATGAACTACCTGGTCACCAACCACGGTGTTATCGTCCCGCAGTACGGCGACGAGAACGACCAGCTGGCCGTTGACACGCTCCAGAAGATCTATGACGAGGTCTGGGGCGAGGGCGTCTACAAGTGCGTCGGCGTTCAGTCCGAGCAGGTCGTCTTCGGCGGCGGCAACATCCACTGCATCACGCAGCAGGAACCCTCGGCGTAACTGTTTGTCTTCCCGAGGCACGGCACCTTGCCGTTCATCAAAGTACGCTTCGCTCCTCTTTCGCGGCGACCTGGGGCACCTCGAAAACCCAGCCGATCAATCGGACCGACGTAGCTTGCTACCGCATTAGTCATTGGTGCCAACTCTGGCAACGATGCAGGTCGAAAAACGTCAGCGAAAACCCGCCAGAGCGAGCAAGGTGCCTTGAAGCGAGGCGGCATTGACCTTTTGGTCATGCCGTCGAAGCTGAAAGGCAGATTGCCGTTCTGGCGGGTTTGCAGCGTCGAGCCGTTACGCGGTTTGGTAAAACCGCGTAACTAAATACGTTCCGCGATCTCGTGGATGAGGTAGTCGGTCTTTTCCCAGCCCAGGCACGGATCGGTGATCGACTTGCCAAAGACACCGCCGTCGACCGGCTGGTTGCCGTCCTCCAGGTAGGACTCGATCATAAAGCCCTTGACCAGCTTGGAGATGGACTCGTTGCGGCGGCAGCTGTCGAGCACCTCCTTGCAAATGCGATACTGCTCCAGCGGACGCTTGCCCGAGTTGTCGTGGTTGCAGTCGATGACCGCTGCCGGATTGGCATAGCCGGCATGCTCGGTATAGCGTTCGGCCAGGCGTTCCAGGTGTTCGTAGTGGTAGTTGGGGTAGGTGCGCCCATCGAGACCGATGTAGCCACGCATAACGGCGTGTGCGAGCGGATTGCCGTCGCACTCGACCTCCCAGTTGCGGAAGATGAAGCTCTGGTGCGCCTGCGCGGCGTAAATGGAGTTGAGCATAACGGTGGTAGAGCCGGCAGTGGGATTCTTCATGCCGACGGGTACCGAAATGCCGCTCGACACCAGGCGATGCTCCTGGTTCTCGACCGAGCGTGCGCCCACGGCAACATAGCTCAGCAGGTCAACGAGGTACTGGTAGTTGGACGGATAGAGCATCTCGTCGGCGGTGAAGAAGCCCGTTTCCTCAATAACGCGCAGGTGCATATGGCGGATGGCCTTGACGCCCTCGAGCAGATCGTCGGGAGCCTCGGGGTTGGGGTTGTGCAGCAGGCCCTTGTAGCCGGTGCCCTTGGTGCGCGGCTTGTTGGTGTAGACGCGCGGAATGATGATGAGCTTGTCCTTGACCTCCTCGGCGGTCTTGGCCAGTCGGTTCATGTACTCAAGCACCGAATCCTCGCGGTCGGCAGAGCACGGGCCGATGATAAGCACCTTGCGTGCGTCCTCGCCGGTAAAGACTTTGGCGACCTCGGCGTCAAATGCCTGCTTTTTGGCGGTAAGCTCGGCAGAAAGCGGCATTTCCTCGCGGATCTCCATGGGGATCGGCAACTTGCGTTTGAATTCCATGGCCATAGGGGCCTCCTCAATCTATAGAAAGAGCAATAAGCGTATTGTCGAATGCTCGGCATTATCCGCTGTCGCACGCTAAAGTGCAAGCCCTTGTCACCCCGAAACCTACCAAAAAGGGACAGGTTTATTTTGGTCGGTTTTATCTGGGAAAATGTCGGCACTCGCCGGAAGAGGGGGTCGGCGTACGGCACGCTGGAGCAAGTTGGATCTTCTGCGGAATACCCCGTGGGCAAAAAATGGCAAATATGAGTACTGTTGCTGGCGTAGTCTCATATCGAGCTTACAAGATAGTAGGCACAACAGCAAATATGTTCATTAACGTTGGCGCACAGAAGCATGCTAACGGGCGTTTTGATTAATTTGAAGGCGTATAGAAGCCGCAAAGAGGTCATTTGAGGCGGTTTTGGCTGCTACTAAAAATGTAACAGTACTCATATTTGACCTTTTTTGGCCACAGGGTCCGGAAGGGGCTGTCAATCGGGCCCCAAGAGAGCTAATTCGAGTGCCGTGGACGAAAAAACGGGGGCGCAGGTTGTCCTGCGCCCCCGTTCTCGGGCGTTATTCGTTCCCCGCGGCAGAATTTACGCCGCCTCGTCGAACTGCGAGTTGTACAGATCGGCGTAGAAGCCGCCCTGGGCGAGCAATTCGTCGTGCGTGCCCTTCTCGACGATATCGCCGTCGCGAATTACCAGGATCACGTCGGCGTTGCGGATCGTGGACAGGCGGTGCGCGATAACAAAGCTGGTACGGCCCTGCATCAGCGCATCCATGGCACGCTGAATAAGCTCCTCGGTACGAGTGTCAACGTTGGAGGTTGCCTCGTCCAGAATTAGCGCCGGGCGGTCGGCCAAAATGGCACGGGCAATGGTCACGAGCTGGCGCTGGCCCTGCGACAGGTTGGTGCCTTCCTCGTTGATCATAAAGTCGTAGCCGCCGGCGAGCGTATGGATAAAGTGATCGCAGCGTGCGGCGCGTGCAGCGGCTTCGACCTCGGCATCGCTTGCATCGGGGCGTCCGTAGCGGATGTTCTCGCGGATGGTGCCGTTAAACAGCCAGGTATCCTGCAGCACCATGGCAAACTCGCCGCGCAGCGCCGCGCGGTCCCAGTCGCGCACGTCGACACCCTCGACGCGCAGCGAACCGCCGTCCACATCGTAGAAGCGCTGCAGCAGCTTAATGAGCGTGGTCTTGCCGGCGCCGGTAGGACCGACGATGGCGATGGTCTGGCCGGGCTGCGCCTCGCAGCTAAAGTCGTGGATGATGGTCTTGTCGGGCGTGTAGCCAAACTTGACATGGTCGAACTCCACGTGGCCGGGGCGCTTCTCGGGAATCTGCGCGTCGGCCTTCTGCTCCTCCTCGGGCGCGGCCAGGAACTCAAACACGCGCTCGGTGGCGGCGGCCATCGACTGCATCGTATTGCTCACGTTGCCCAGCTGCTGCACCGGCTGCGTAAAGTTGCGAACGTACTGGATAAAGCTCTGGATGTCGCCGGGCGTGGCATTGCCGGTCAGCGCGAGCTGCGCGCCTACCACGACGACGCCCACGTAGCCCATGTTGCCCACCAAGCTCATAAGCGGCATCATCAGGCCCGACAGGAACTGCGAGCGCCAGCCACTAATAAAGAGGCGGTCGTTTTGACGGTCGAACTCCTCGATTGAGGCCTCGGCGCGGTCGAACACCTGGATGACGTTCTGGCCGGCAAAGTCCTCCTCGATAATGCCGTTGACGGCGCCCAGGACTTGCTGTTGCTCGCGGAAGTACGGTTGCGAGAAGTGAATCATCACGGTCAGGATAATCGCGGCGGCCGGCAGCGTGAGCACGGTGACGCCGGTGAGCGGCAGGCTGATCGACAGCATCATGACGAGCACGCCGATAATCTGCGTCACCGACGTGATGAGCTGCGTCACGCTCTGGTTGAGCGACTGGCCGAGCGTATCGACGTCGTTGGTGATGCGACTGAGCACGTCGCCCTTGCTGTGTCCGTTAAAGTAGCTCATCGGAACGACGGCGATCTTGGCGGCGATCTCCTTGCGCATGCGATAGCAGATCTTTTGCGTGACGCCGGTCATGAGCCAGCCCTGGATGAGGCTGCAGACAGAGCTCGCCAGATACAGGCAGAGCAAAAAGCCGAGCGTCTTGGCAATCCAGGCAAAGTCGACATCGCCGGTGCCGTTGACCTTGGCAACTAAGCCCTCGAACAGTTTGGTGGTAACCTGACCGAGCACCTTGGGCCCCACAATGTTAAAGATGACCGAGCACACGGCAAAGGCGACGGCGGCAAACACGGCAATCTTGTGCTGGCCGATATAGCCGAGCAGCTGCCTCATGGTGCCCTTAAAGTCCTTGGCCTTTTCGCCGCGACGCATGCCGCCCATGCGGCCCATGGGACCACGCTGGCGGGTGGGCTTGGGAATCTGAGTCTTGGTCTCGTCTGCCATTAGCGCTCGCCTCCTTCCATGACGGCTGCAATTTCTTCTTGGGTAAGCCCCAGCTCCTCGGCGGAAAGCTGCGACTGTGCGATCTCCAGGTACGCCGGGCAGCTGCGCAGCAGCTCCTCGTGCGTGCCGGTGCCCACTACGTGGCCGTCGTCGAGCACGATGATCTGGTCGGCGTGCATGATGGTCGCGATGCGCTGGGCCACGACCACGAGCGCGGCGTCGGTAACGTTCTTGGCAAGCTCTTCGCGCAAGCGAGCGTCGGTCTTGTAGTCGAGGGCGCTAAACGAATCATCGAAAACCACGACCTCGGGCTTTTTGGCCAACGCGCGGGCGATGGCCAGGCGCTGGCGCTGACCACCAGAAACATTGGAGCCGCCCTGGCTGATGGGGGAGTCGTAGCCGCCCTCGCGCTCGGCGATAAAGTCCTCGGCCTGTGAGATGCGCGCGGCCTGGCGCATGTCATCATCGCTTACCATGTCGCCCGCAAACTTGAGGTTGCTCTCAACGGTGCCCGAGAACAGGCGACCCTGCTGCGGGATGTAACCAATGCGGCGGCGCAGCTCGGAAAGGGTCATGTCACGCACGTCGATGCCGTCGAGCGAAATGCTGCCACCCGTGACGTCGTACAGGCGCGGGATGAGCTGCACGAGCGTGGACTTGCCCGAGCCCGTGGAGCCAATGATGCCGAGCATCTGGCCGGCATGCGTGGTGAAGTTCACGCCGCTAATGACGTCGGCGCGGGCATCGGGATACTGGAAGCTCACGTCGCGGAAGGTGAGCTCACCGCGCGGCGCGCTGGCCGCGGGCAGTTTGGGCGAGGCAGGGTCGTTGATGCTCGTGGGGCAGGTGATGACCTCTTCCACGCGCTCGGCTGCGACCTCGGCGCGGGGTAGGATGACCGAAACCATGGTGAGGATCATAAACGCCATGACGATCTGCATGGTGTAGGAGATGAACGCCATCATGTTGCCGACCTGCATCACGCCGTCGGACACGCCCTGCGCGCCAAACCAGACGATAAGCACGGTGATGCAGTTCATGACGAGCATCATGAGCGGCATCATAAAGCTCATGGCGCGGTTGGTGTAGAGCTGCGTAGTCATCAGGTCGAGCGACGCCTTGTCAAAACGTTCGAGCTCATGCTCCTCGCGGTTGAACGAGCGGATGGGCATAAGGCCGTCGAGCAGCTCGCGGGCGGTAAGGTTCACGCGGTCCACAAAGCTCTGCATCTTTTTGAACTTGGGCATGGTGAGGCCCATGAGCACGCCGACGACGGCCGAAACCGCGATGATGGCCACAGCGATGGTCCACTCCAGACCGGTGTGGTTGGCTAGGACGCGCATGACGGCGACGATGCCCATGACGGGGGCCATCAGGCACATACGGATAAACAGGGTTGCGGCCATCTGGATCTGCTGAATGTCGTTGGTGCAGCGGGTGATGAGCGAGGCCTGGCTAAATTTGCCCACCTCGGCTGGCGAGAAGTGCATAACCTTGTTGAAGGTCTCGCGGCGCAGGTCGCGGGCGACGGAGCAGGCGGTGCGCGACGCCACGGCACCGGTCAGGATGGTGGCGACGAGCGACACCAGGCACAGCCCAAACATCGTGGTCGCCATGCGGCTCAGGTACGCGTTCTGCACGTCGGCGGGGTCGATGCCTTGCGCCTTGTACTCGTCCTGTACATAGCTCACGGCGCGCTGGGTGACGATGGAGCCCGACATGGAGCCCATTTTGTCCGCCATTTGGTTGGCGCCCTCGACGAGCTTGCTTTGGTCTACCAGACCGCCCTCGACGCCCAGACGCAGGCTCTTCATGGTGATCTTACCGCCGTCGGCATCAATCTGCTTTTGCATGTTCTGCGCCGCTGCGGCCTTCTGCTGCATCTCGGCGAGCTGCTCGGGCGTCATCGCTGCCATTTGCTCGGGGGTGGGCATGGCCTGGGCGGCGTTGTTGTCTTTCTCGCTGGACGAGCCCATCATGTCGCCCATGGAGTTGGCGTCGATGCCTTGGTTGAGCGAAAGGACGACGGTCTCGGGCAGGCTCATAATGTCAGCGAGCTTGCTGCCGTCGGCGCGCTCGTCCTCGGTGCCCTTGTACGTGCGAATCCCGTTTTTGTCTGCCTTGCTAAACACGGCCTCCACAGCCTTGGCGTCCTTGGCGCTCATAAAGAGTTCGAGGTCGTCGAGCGATTCGGCGCGAATGGTGTCGGGCACGGGCGAGGCGATGCCGCCTTGCTGCACGCCCACGTCGACGATGTCGCTCATATAGGTAGGCAGTGCCAGATCGGCGTTGCAGCTGATTACGATAAGTACGATAGCTGCAAACAGTGCCAGGACATGTTTTTTAAAGAGCTTGAGAATCCTCACTCGGCATCTCTCCTTTCTTGATTGCGGTCGATAATTTCGTTGGCACGTCTTAGAAGGCGCACCATCTCTTGGGTATCTGTTTCGCCGAGCTGCTCGAGGAAAGCCGCAGTGCGGTTCTCGAATTCCCGACGTTTGATTTCGAGATCCTGGAATCCTTTGTCGGTCACCGTGACGTGTACGCGACGACGGTCGGTCTTTGAGTGCTCGCGCTCGACCCAGCCCTTGGCTTCGAGAGCGCGTAGGATATTGGCGATGCGGGCACTCGAGACCCAGGCGCGATCAGCGAGTTCGCTCGGCGTGAGCGAACCGCCGGCGAGTATGAGGGCGCGCATGACGGCCATCTCGCCGCTGAGGGCTTTGTCCGCAAAATGCGAAATGCGCTGATGCATGCTGCCGAACTCGGTAAGGAGTTGACGCCCAAGCTCACGGAAATCGGTATCTTCCACCGAAAACCCCTAACACTAGAAACTATTTTCGGTGAAAGATGATACCCCTGCACGCGCGCCCTATACGATAGATTTTGGGACATGCCTAGAAAACTACCTTTAGGCGACCTCCGTACACCGTCGGTGCCGGTAAAGTTTGGGGCAGATCGTTAGGCATGTCCCAAAGCCTACTCAGAGGCACTTTACCCTGCTAAAGCTGGCATAACAGCTAGAGTGAACGTCGTACAAAGGCAAGGAAAAATACCAAACAAATCGGTGAACGGTAGTTGTTCGCGCTCGCATTTCCTGCGGATTTGTTAAAAACGCCCTAATGGTATAAAAAAAGAAACATATAACAGCCATGATGAAGGGGGTGGCTATGTTATCCTTCTCAGACGGGTGAAATCTTGGGTTTTGGGTTGCAGCTCCAAGGTGGACAAACGTTTTTCCCTGTACCAACGTGTGGCGAAGAGCGGAAGAAGCCGGTAGTGCAAGCCGATAATTCAAGAATTCAATAAGCAGCGGTGTGAGAGAGCGCCGCATTACACGTAACTAGGAGCGTGGTTACACAATGCAGGAGGCATGGGAAGGCTTCAAGGAAGGCATCTGGACGGGAGAGGTTGACGTCCGAGACTTCATCCAGAAGAACTACACCCCCTACGAGGGCGACGAGTCGTTCCTCGCCGGCCCGACCGAGCGTACCAAGGAGCTGTGGGGCGAGGTTCTCGACCTGCTGCTTAAGGAGCGCGAGCAGGGCGGTGTCCTCGATATGGACACCAAGACCGTCACGGGTATCGTGAGCCACCCCGCTGGCTACATCGATAACGCCCACCGCGAGAAGGAGACCATCGTCGGCCTCCAGACCGACAAGCCGCTCAAGCGCGCGCTGCACGTCAACGGCGGTATCCGCATCGCTTGCCAGGCTGCCAGCCAGCACGGCTATAAGGTCGATGAGAACGTTGTCGAGCGCTACACCTTCGAGCGCAAGACCCACAACGCTGGCGTCTTCGATGTCTACACCCCCGAGATGCGTGCTTGCCGCTCGGCTCACATCATCACCGGTCTGCCCGATGGCTATGGCCGCGGCCGCATCATCGGCGACTACCGTCGTGTTGCCCTGTACGGCGTCGACTACCTGATCAAGGACAAGGAGGCCCAGAAGGCTTCCACCCCGACGGTCATGACCGCCGACAACATCCGCGATCGTGAGGAGCTGCAGGAGCAGATTCGCGCCCTCGGCGAGCTCAAGATGATGGCCGAGACCTATGGTTTCGATATTTCCAACCCTGCTACCAACACGCAGGAGGCCATCCAGTGGATGTACTTCGCCTACCTCGCTGCCGTCAAGGAGCAGAACGGCGCCGCTATGTCCATCGGCCGTACCTCCACGTTCATTGACATCTACGCTGAGCGCGACCTTGCCAACGGTACCTTCACCGAGGAGCAGATCCAGGAGTTCGTGGATCACTTCATCATGAAGCTCCGCATGGTCAAGTTTGCCCGTACCCCCGAGTACCAGGCCCTGTTCACCGGCGACCCGCAGTGGGTCACCGAGTCCATCGGCGGCATGGGTGTTGACGGCCGTACGCTCGTTACCAAGATGAGCTACCGCTACCTGCACACGCTCGAGAACATGGGCACCAGCCCCGAGCCCAACATGACCGTTCTGTGGTCGACCCGTCTGCCCGAGAACTTCAAGAAGTTCTGCGCCAAGACTTCCGTCGCCAGCTCCTCGATCCAGTACGAGAACGACGACCTCATGCGCGTCTATCACGGCGACGACTATGGCATTGCCTGCTGCGTGTCCTCCATGCGCATCGGCAAGGAGATGCAGTTCTTCGGCGCCCGCGCCAACCTGGCCAAGTGCCTGCTCTACGCACTCAACGGCGGTGTTGACGAGGTCTCCAAGAAGCAGGTCGGCCCCAAGTATCGCGCCGTCGAGGGCGATACGCTCGATTACGACGACGTTGTGGCCAAGTACAACGACATGATGAAGTGGCTCGCTGGCGTGTACGTCAACTCGCTGAACATCATTCACTACATGCACGATAAGTATTGCTACGAGCGCATTCAGATGGCTCTGCACGACAAGCACGTGCACCGCTGGTTCGCTACGGGCATCGCTGGCCTTTCCGTCGTGGCCGACTCCCTGTCCGCCATCAAGTACGCCAAGGTCCACCCCGTCCGTGACGAGAACGGCATCATCGTCGACTTCGAGACCGAGGGCGAGTTCCCCAAGTACGGCAACGACGACGACCGCGTCGACCAGATCGCTCACGACGTTGTGCACCAGTTCATGGAGTACATCCGCATGAACGACACCTACCGCAACTCCGTGCCCACGACCTCGGTTCTGACCATTACCTCCAACGTCGTGTACGGTAAGAAGACCGGCTCCACGCCCGACGGCCGTAAGGCTGGCCAGCCGTTCGCCCCGGGTGCTAACCCCATGCACAAGCGCGATAGCCACGGCGCCATCGCTTCGCTGTCTTCGGTTTCCAAGCTCCCGTTCCGCGATGCTCAGGACGGTATCTCTAACACCTTCTCCATCATCCCGAGTGCGCTCGGCAAGGAGGACCAGGTGTTCTTTGGCGATATCGACCTTGATCAGCTGGGCGAGTAACTATTGTTAGTGCTATACTAACAATAACGATTACTGATTAGAGCGCCGGTTTCGGCCGGCGCCTATCAATCGAAGGAGACACATTATGAAGGTTTCTGAAGTTTCCGAGACTCAGGCCGATAACCTGGTCCACATGCTCGACGCTTACGCCGAGAAGGGTGGCCATCACCTGAACATCAACGTCTTCAACCGTGAGACGTTGCTCGATGCTCAGGCTCACCCCGAGAAGTACCCGCAGCTGACCATCCGCGTTTCCGGCTATGCCGTGAACTTCCACACGCTCACCAAGGAGCAGCAGGACGAGGTCATTGCGCGTACCTTCCACGACAAGTTCTAAAGGGACTCAACTCCCGCAGGATCGCCGGGCCGCTTTGGGTTACTTTCCAAAACGTCCTCGGACATGCAAGAAACCCTCGCTGCGCACTTCGTGCGGCGAGGGCTTCTTGCGTCCTGCGGAATATTTTGGGAGATAGCCCAAGCAGCCCCGGCGGGGTCCTGTGTAGTCACCCTTTAGGCGAAACTCTCCTAATTATTTGGATGAGTCGTTTACTTACTTGTACTGTTACCGTCTTCCCGCTGTTGTTGGGGTATGCTTTGTTCGTATGTAAACGTATGACATGTTGATGGGGGAGGGTGCTATGGCTCGCGAGGGCGCTCGTTCTAAGGATTCTGCTAAGCCTGGCATCAAGGAAGTTGCAGCGGTGGCGGGGGTTTCGCCCACTACGGTATCTCGCGTGCTTAATAATCGCGGCTATATTAGCCAAGAAACCCGCGATAAGGTCCATGCCGCGATGGAGCGCATCAACTATACGCCCAACGATATCGCCCGTGCCATGCTCAACGGTCGCCTGAACCTTATCGGCATGATCGTTCCCTTTGTGAGCAGTCCGTTCCATGCTCAGGTTGTGCAGGCGGTCGAGCGCACGTTGGCGGAAAACGGCTTTAAGATGTTGCTGTGCAACAGCGCCAATCGACCCGATCTTGAGCGTTCCTATATTGACATGCTCCGCCGCAATATGGTCGACGGCGTCATCGTCAACTCCCTCAATATCGGTGCTGAGGCATATGCCGAGATGGGCTTGAGCCTGGTTGGTATCGACTGCGACCTTGGCGAGGCCTCTGTTCAGATTGCGAGCGACAGCTATAGCATCGGCGAACTTGCCACGCGTCGCCTGATCGATGACGGGTGTTCACGCATCCTGTGCCTGCGCAGCAATAGCCGCATGCGCATGCCTGCCAATAAGCGTACCGATGCCTACCTCGATGTTGTTGAGCAGGCCGGTTTGTCCGCGCTTGTCCGTGAGGTTGAGTTCGTTAAGCCCGACGACGAAAAGGGCGCGGTCGTTGCGAAGATCCTCGATGAGAACCCCGATATTGACGGCATCTTTGCGGGAGACGATACGATGGCGGCCATCTGTCTCAACGTGATGAAGCAGCGCGGCTTGAGCGCTCCAGACGATATTAAGGTCGTGGGCGCGGATGGTGCCCGCCGAACTATGACGTTTATGCCTGACTTAACAACCGTACGTCAAGATATCGATCGCATCGGAGAGCTCGCGGCGCAATCCATCATCGCTCTTATTAACGGCGATAATCCCGAATCGAATATCAAGCTCCCCGTTGAACTCATTGAGGGCAAAACCGCGTAGTTCATCCCGTGCCAAAAGAATTCCTCAAACGCCTCTGATGACCGTTCACCGGCATATGTCAACCGTTTGCCGACGACTGGAACTGCGAAAAGACGTATTGGTGTGAAAACGTTTGACATATGAAAACGATTGACATATCTTGCCATTGTACCGAGTTAGTATGTCGTGGAAAGGAAGTCTCGGATGCACAAGGTGTATTACCAGCCTGAGGGAATTTGGGTAGGCGACATCATGCCGTACGGCGAGGACGGCACGTTCTATCTCTATCATCAGCGTGACACGCGTAACCCCGAACCTTTCGGAGAGCCGTTTGGCTGGGCACTTGCTACGACCAAGGATTTCGTCAACTACAAGGACTTTGGCGAGAGCCTTGAGCGCGGCGGCGACGAGGAAGTCGACCAGTACATTTATGCCGGCACGGTGTTTAAGGTGGGCGACAAGTACCATGCGCTCTACACTGGTTGCAATCGCGATAAGGTCCGCGCACGTTTGATGAAGCAGGTTCTTCTTCACGCAACGAGCGACGACGCCGTCAAGTGGGAGAAGAACATCGCCGAGACGCTGCTTCCGCCCCAGGAGGGTTACGATGACCGCAACTGGCGCGATCCCTTTGTGCTTTGGGATGAGGAGAACGAAGAGTACATGCTCATCCTCGGCACGCGTGTGGGCGAGGACAAGCGTCTGATGACCGGCCGCCTGGTCAAGTTCACCTCCAAGGATCTGACCAACTGGGAGTTCCAGGGCGACTGGTGGAACCCGGGCCTGTACACCATGTTTGAGATGCCTGATCTCTTTAAGATGGGCGACTGGTGGTACCTCGTCTTTTCCGAGTACAGCGACGGCAACAAGACCCGTTACCGCATGTCCAAGTCCATCAACGGTCCTTGGATTACCCCCGCTGACGACTCCTTCGACGGCCGCGCGTACTACGCCGCTCGCACCGCATTCGATGGCGAGCGTCGCGTTCTCTTTGGTTGGGTTCCTACGCGTGACGAGGGCGGCGACCCCAGCTCTTACCTATGGGGTGGCACCTTTATGCCCCTCGAGATCGTTCAGCGTGCCGACGGAACGCTCGGCACCAAGCTCCCCGACAGCATGCTTGGCGCCTTTGGCGAGGCTAAGGCAGTCGAGACCTTTGAGCTTTCCTGCGAGTCGGGCAAGGTCGAGCAGGTGCTCGCCGCGGATGCCGGCTCCACCTACTTGCTCGATACCGACATTGAGCTCGGCGGTAACGCTGCCGGCTTCTCGGTCAAGTTCGCCGAGGACGCCGAGACCGGTCTTGCCTATGAGTTCCGCGCCAACCTGCGCGAGGGCAAGCTCGAGTTCACGCCGGCTCCCCAGTACCCGTGGTTCCAGGTCAACAACATGGGCCTCGAGCGTCCGTTGTTCTTTAAGGGCGAGGGCACTCATCATGTGCGCCTGGTCGTTGACGACGATATCGCGACCATCTTTGTCGATGATGTTGCGCTTAACGCTCGCTTCTGCAATAAGCAGGGCCAGGGTGTGGCGCTGACGGTCACCGACGGTACGCTCAAGTGCGCAAACGCAACGATCGCGTCTCTGTAGCGGCAACGAACCGTTTTATGATTTAGAAAAGGAATGGAGAGGAACATGGACTACAAGGCAGTGTCCCAGCAAGTCGTCGACAACGTCGGCGGACTGGAGAACATCGAGGGCGCCACGCATTGCGTGACCCGTCTGCGTCTGGTGCTCAAGGATACGAGCAAATACAACAAGGCCGAGCTCGAGAACATCGATGGCGTCAAGGGCGTGCTGTACAACAGCGGCCAGCTCATGATTATCTTCGGTACCGGTACCGTCAACAAGGTTTACGATGAGTTTATGGCTCTGACGGGCGTTAAGGAGATCAGCGCTTCCGAGGTCAAGGGCGCCGAGGCGGACAAGAAGGGCAAGTTCTTCTCGGTCCTCAAGGTATTCTCGGACATCTTTATCCCCATCATTCCCGCCTTCGTCGGCGCTGCAATCATCATCGGCCTTAAGTCGCTGATCGTTGCCAACGGCCTCTTCGGCATGGAGGGCAGCCTCGCCGATCACAGCGAGTTCCTCAAGAACCTCGCAAGCTTCTTTGCCATTATCGCCACCACCTTTGACTACCTGCCTGTCCTGGTTATGTACAGCGCGGTCAAGCGTTTTGGCGGCAACCCGATCCTGGGCATCCTCGTCGGTATCGTCATGGTTCACCCGAGCCTTATGAACCGCAACACGTTCGTTATGGACCCGACGGGTGCTGAGTACTGGAACTTCGGTCCGCTATCCATTCCCATGGTTGCTTTCCAGGGCGGTGTGTTCCCCGCAATCCTGACTGCCTGGTTTATGGCCAAGGTCGAGAAGATTGCCCAGAAGTACATCCCCGAGGTCGTTTCGTTCGTCTTTGTCCCGACCGTTACCCTGATTCTTGCTAACGTTGCCCTGTTCACCGTGTTCGGCCCGCTCGGCAACCTGATCGGTGACGTCCTCGCCGGCGTAATCGATATCCTGTACAACAGGATGGGCGTCTTTGGTGCCTTTGTCTTCGCCGCGTTCCTGCAGCCGCTCGTCGTTACCGGTACGCATCAGTTCATCCAGGGTATCGAGGCCAACCTCGTTGCCACGACCGGCTTCAACTACATCCAGGCCATCTGGTCGGTTTCCATCATCGCCCAGGGCGGCGGCGCCATCGGCATGTACCTCATTCACAAGAAGCATTCCAAAGAGCGCAACATTTGCATGTCGTCCTTTATCCCGACGCTGGTCGGTATCTCCGAGCCTGCTATCTTTGCTGCAAACATGCGCTACTCGATTATTCCGTTCATCTGCGCATGCATCGGTGCAGGCTGCGGCGGTGCCTTCGTGAAACTCTTTGAGGTGCGCGCTATCGGTCAGGGTCTGACCGGCGTTCTCGGCCTGCTCATCGTCACGCCCGAGACCCTCGTGTGGTATGTGGCTGGTAATCTTATCGCCTTTATCGTGCCGATCGTCTTGATCTTTGCCTACAACAAGGCAAAGGGCGTTCCGACCACCGATGAAGAGGGCGCTGGTGCTGGCTTCGATGTCAGCTTCTAGTTGAGCCGTTCAGCGTAATGTGCGGATAAGTCCATTTGAGGAAGGGCGCTCGGCTCGTGCGAGTCGAGCGTCCTTCCCTATAGACGAGAAAGTCAATGGCGATGTTTAATCAAAAAAATAAGGTGACACGCGCGGACTATGAGCAGTGGCGTGCCGGACAGGATGAGACGGCTGGTCGCATCGCGTCCGACCCCGATAGGCTCCTGTTCCATGTGGAGCCTGAGCTTGGCTGGCTCAACGACCCCAACGGTTTGGTTCAGATTGGTGATACGTATCACATCTATCATCAATACGATCCGTTCGATGCTGCGCATGGCGGTCCAGTGCTTTGGAACCATCTGACGACAAAGGATTTTGTGACGTACGAGAATCACGGCCCTGTGCTGTTCCCCGATTCCGATTTGGATTCGAACGGAGCGTATTCTGGTTCTGCCTTTGTACGCGATGGCAAGATTCACTACTTCTATACCGGCAACGTCAAGCATTTTGACCGCGATGATTACGACTACGTGTTGACGGGCCGTGAGCAAAACCAGATTCATATGGTTGCCGAGAATCCCGACGAATTGGGCGAGAAGTGCATAGCTGTTGGACCGGTCAATTACCCCGACGATATCGGTACGCACGTGCGCGACCCCAAGATCCTTGAGCACGATGGTATCTACTACATGGTTCTGGGCGCTCGTACGAAAGACGACCGTGGCTGCGTGCTTGTCTATACCTCGCGCAATCTTGAGGACTGGAGCTATGCGACGCGCATTGAGTTGGGCGAGAAGTTTGGCTTTATGTGGGAGTGCCCCGATCTGTTTGAGCTCGATGGCGAGCTTATTCTCGTTTGCTGTCCGCAGGGTGTGCCTGCCGATGGTTGGCGTTACCGCAATCCGCATCAGTGCGTGTGGTTCCCCATCGAGGCCGATTGGGAGGCGCCGAGCTTTAAAATCGTCGGGCAGGGCATACCCCCGATGGTCGATGCCGGTTTTGATTTCTATGCTCCGCAGTCCTTTGAGGATGCTGCAGGCCGGCGTTTGATGATCGGATGGTCGGGTTGCCCCGATGCGACGGCAGAAAACCCGACGGTGGCGCGCGGGTGGCAGTGCGCGTTGACGGTGCCGCGAGAGCTGAGCATGCGCGATGGTAAGCTCTGCCAGCAGCCGGCGCACGAGATTGAGAGGATGCGCGGCGACTGCGTTCGCGCGACAGGCGGTGAAACCGTTGAGGAGCCGGGACGCCTGTTTGATCTTGTGGTTTCCTGTGAGGGCGCCAAGATGGTCGAGCTCGAAATCCGCAAGGGTGTCTTTGTACGTTATGCGGACGGGATGCTTACCCTCGACATGGGTGACGAAGGCTATGGGCGCGACCAAAGGTCGATCGAGCTCAGCGAGCTTCGCGACCTGCGCGTGCTTTCGGACACTACGATGGTCGAGATTTTTGCCAACAGCGGCGAGGCGGCACTTACGAGCCGTACCTATTCGCCGGCGGTTTCGGCGATGGGGTTGCATGCCGAGGGTGCGGCGTCGATGGATTTCTACCGCCTCGCGCATTAACCGTGCGTGGAGCACGATTGGACTTGCCGGGTGGAATGTGTCGCAGTTGCCGCAGCGAACTACCGTTTATCGCGTATAGCTACCGTTTGCGGAATAAGTAACACTCCTTAATAAACCGTGTAGAATCTCAGATAAGCACGGAGTTTTCCAGGGAGACGCTGTCCTTTGTTGTGTGCAAGGGGCGGCGTCTCTTTGGCGCTTGGACGCCGTTGTACAACAGTGCGGCGGTGCGTGCCATGTATTGAAAAGCCAATGTCGAGATGGGTCGTGATATTAATGGGCAAGTACGTAATCGTGGTCGAGTCTGGGTCGGATGTGACGCCGGAGCTCTGCGAGCGCTACGGCATCGTGCGCGTGCCCATGCATGTCACGATTGGTGACGAGACCGTCGAGGACGGCTCGATCGATCCGCTCGAGATTTATTCGCGCTGCAATGAGTTTGGCGTGATGCCCAAGACCAGTGGCTGCGCGCCTGCGGATTTTGCTCACGTGTACGACCGCATTCACGCTGAGCAGCCCGACGCGACTATTTTGCATCTTGCATATTCCGAGGCCACGACCTGTTCGCATCAGTCCTCAAAGATTGCGGCCCAGGGGCGCGACTACGTGTTCTCCATGGACACGCGCTTTGTCTCGGTAGGCCAGTCGCTTGTTGTCGTCGAGACCGCCAAATACATCGAGGCTCACCCCGATGCCACCGTCGACGAGATCTTTGCATTTACGAACTCCGTCATGGACCGTGTGCTGCTGGGCTTTGTTCCTACCGACCTAGCCTTTCTTAAGGCGGGCGGTCGTCTGTCCAACGTCGCGTTCCTTGGCGCCCACCTGCTCAAGATTAAGCCCTGCATTGAGGTAACGGGCGGTAAGTTTGTGGCGACCAAGAAGTTCCGCGGCTCTATGCTCAAGTGCGCCCGTGCCTTTATTGACCACATGGTTGCCAAGGGCGAGATTGACTACTCGCACATTGGCCTGGCGTATTCGGTAGGTCTTTCCGAGGAGCTGCGCGACGACATGGAAGTCTATGCGCACGACCTGGGCTTTAAGGACATTACCTGGACTCAGGTCGGCGGCGTCATCTCGAGCCATTGCGGCCCGACCGCCTTCGGCGCGGTGCTTACGCTTAAGGCGTAAGGCCTGGCGTCTATCGATATCTATTGCCTCGGCGGCGGGTGGGTTGTGACAACCTTCCCGCCGCTTTTGTGTGGGGCCAAATAGAACAACTCAATTGACCACTAAACCGTTTCACCATCATGCGTATGGGCTAGAATGGCTCTGGCATTTATGTAACTAAAACCAATGAGAGGCAAGGTAGCGGGAATGGCTGAGATGACGCTCGAGGGTGTGGACGCTCGTCCCGAGGACTCCGCGTTTGCCCTGGGCCGCGTACATTCGATTGAAACGATGGGTACGGTCGACGGACCCGGCATCCGCTTCGTAGTGTTTGTCCAAGGCTGTCCCATGCGCTGCGCGTATTGCCACAATCCCGATACCTGGTCTGTTAACGGCGGCACCATGGTGACCGTCGAGCACCTGATGGACGAGTTCCAGAGCAACCATGAGTTCTATCGCAGCGGCGGCATTACGGTTTCGGGTGGCGAGCCGCTCCTACAGCCTGAGTTTTTGGCCGACCTGTTCCGTGCAATGCACAACAACTCCGATGGCCGCGTGCATACCTGCTTGGACAGCTGCGGCTATGCGTTCGATCCCAACCACCCCGAGAAGTTCGATGCCGTTCTCAACGAGACCGACATGGTGCTGCTCGACATCAAGCATGCCGATCCGGCTGAGCATAAAAAGCTGACCGGTTGTGATCCCGCACGCATCCTGGCGTTTGGCGATGAGCTTGCACGTCGCAAGATCAAGGTCGTTATCCGCCACGTGGTGGTGCCGGGCATTACCGACACGGTGGAGGAGTGCGAGAAGCTCGGTCGCCTCATCGCTCCATGGCACAACGTGGTGGGCCTGGAAATGCTGCCGTATCACACGATGGGTGTCGTCAAGTACGAGCAACTGGGCATTCCCTATAAGCTCGAGGGCGTGCCCCAGATGGATACCGCGCGTATGCCCGAGCTGCGCAATGCCGTTATGGCCGGTATGAAAAAGCGCCGTGCGGAGCTCAAAAACGCCATCGGCTAGCGTGCCATTTTTGCGCCCCAAAGGCACTCATTGGGGACAGACTTAAATGAGCGCCCCTGGGCACCAAGTTGATTGCCAAAGAGCCCCGTCAAGTTGCGGTGGAATAGTTCTTGTTTTTCGGCTTATGCCGCCCAAACAGGAACAATTTCACCGCAACTGCGTTTTGGGTAGAGATGTGCAACAGAATTGGCAAAAATGCATAGAAACGCTTGTGGTTTCTTTAAAGACACCTTAAACGCCGCTGAATATCTTTGGAAAGAAATGCCTGCTCGGTATCATGCTGCTCGTATATAAACGGTAGCAGTCAGGAGACCACGTGCGAAACATCGCATCGCGGGACGAGTATGTGCCGCAGCATGGCAGCAGATATAAGACGAAGGACACGTCTTCGCGTGGCCTTGCCGACACTCGCATCCGCGTGAGGAAGATTGCCGCCATTGGGATGCTAACATCGGCGGTTATTATCCTCGGAATTACCGCCAAAACCTACGCATCGGAGCGAATGGCACATTCAGATGCGTCAACGGTACAGACGCAAAACAAAAAGGTCTCTGAATCTAAAGTCACCGCAAGTCAAACCCTGTCGACAGCGAACCTCAAGACGGGGCTTTCGAAGGCGGACTTTAACGATATTCCCTCAGGCGATACCGTGCAGACCTTCTCACTGGTTGATGACCAGATCCTCGCCCTGGAGGATGAGAACCTCGCCGCACTCCAGAATGCGCTTGACCAGGCGCAGGAGCTGGGCGATGTGGGCGTGGTGTTTTACGACCTGTCGAGCGGTAAGGGCGTGACGTATAACGCTGATGTCGAGGTGTACGGTGCGAGTAGCTACAAGGCACTCTATGCGTTGTACATCTGCGAATCTCTGGTCGAGACGGGCCAGGTTTCACTCGATGACTTCCTTGGCACCTATGGTGGCTACAACATGGGTTGGCAGACGGTGCGCGACCTTATCGAGAATGCCGTCGCCAACTCAGACAACGATTCGTTTATCGCGTTACGCGCGGCGTTTGACCATGATGGCTATGAGGATTGGATTGCCAATCTGGGTGTTGATGACGAAACGGCACTGAATCCGATGAGTGATTTTCCGACCTACTGCCCGCGCACTTCTGCGAGGTTATGGCGCGAGATGAGCGAGTATCTGAGCATGGATACCGAGACTTCACAGTGGTTGTCAGGCCTTTTGGCATCAACATCGCGCTCGTTTATTCGCGATGGCATTGCGGACGATCAGGTCTTGGTGCGCAACAAAGCGGGTTGGATCAGCGAGGACGGCTACTATTCGACATGCGATGCAGGCCTCATCGACATCGATGGCCGTACCTATGTCATGAGCGTCATGACATCGATGCCATCGAGCGACCGTTCGAGCGAGGTTACGGCTGCGATTGCAAAGGCTCTGTTTGATACGCGAGCTGCACTGGCTTAGCGTGTTCGTTTGGCGAGGTCAAACAAAATGCTGGTACCATACCTTGGTTGAGAATTTCGTATAGGTTTGGGGAATGGTATGGCTACCATCGCGATTATCGGTGCGCTCGAAAAAGAGATCATGCAGATTAAGGAAGAGCTGAGCGACGTTTGCGAGGCACGGGAGGCAGGCTTGACCGTTGTGAGCGGTGAGCTCGACGGCCTGACAGTTGTCGCCACAACGGCGGGCATGGGCACGGTGAACGCCGCCGCTGCAACACAGCACCTCATTAGCAAGTATGCTCCGCAGGCTGTTGTGTTTTCGGGCATTGCGGGCGGTTTGAACCCCAAGCTCCATATCGACGACGTGGTCATTGGCAAACGCCTACGCTATCTGGATACCGATACCGCGCTTATCGCCGAGTCCGCACCGGGGCTCGAGGAGTTTGGCTCGACGCCCGCGCTGGTCGATATTGCCGCCGACGTGCTTGCTGAGCGTGGGTTTGTTGACGCTTCGACAAATGCAGTCGCTTCGAATGAGGGCACCAAGCAGTTCCTGGTCGGCACGATTGCCACGGGTAACCGTTTTGTGACGGGCGCCGCCATGCGCAACGACGCTATCGAGGCGACGCATGCCGATTGTGTCGGCATGGAGGGCGCGGCAATTGCCCATGTCGCAACCAAAAATGGTGTCGATTGCCTGGTGTTGCGCGCTATCAGCGATAATTGTGACGAGGCGTACGATGCAATTTGCGAGCGAGAGTTCGATCTGTTCGAGTACGCGCGTGTCGCAAGTGACATTACGCTCGATATCGTCCGCCGCATTGCCGCTGCGCAATAGCGCGTCTATTTGTAAGAACCTACGACCAAGGAGTGTCCATGGCCGATTCCATTAACTACCAGCTTGCCAAGTTCGTCGCCAGCTATGGCAAGGTTTCGCAGATTCCCGAGTCCACCTGCCCCGAGGTGAGCTTTGTCGGCCGCTCCAACGTGGGCAAGTCGTCGATTATGAACAAGCTATTTGGCCGCAAGAACCTAGTCAAGGTTTCCAGTACGCCGGGCAAGACGAGCAACATCAACTTCTTTGAGGCCGACGACGTGCATTTCGTGGACCTGCCGGGTTACGGTTTCGCCCGTCGCTCCAAGGCCGAGCGCGACCGCTGGGCCGAGCTTATCGGCGACTTTTTCGACTCCGAGCGCAGCTTTAACTTGGTCGTCTCGCTGGTGGACATTCGTCACGATCCCAGCAAGCTCGATCATGACATGATCGACTACCTGCAGGGCAATGAGTTCAACTTTATCGTCTGCCTCACCAAGGCCGACAAGCTCAGTCGCACCCAGCAGGCCCGCCAGGCAGCAGCCATCAAAAAGCAGCTCAACGTTCCGGCCGAGAACGTAATCATCACAAGCTCCCAGACCGGCACCGGCATCGACGAACTCAAAAAGCGCATCGCCGAGGCTTGCCTCTAGTAAGGGTTCTTGGCAGGCAATAGTTTGCATCTATCTATATCACCCCAGTGATAGTTATTGGTACACTATCACTGGGGTGATATTTTTGTTTGGAGGTCGATATGGAGCTTTGGCACGGGTCGGAGGTTGTTGTCGAGCATCCGTCGTTGGATAAATGCAGACAATTCAATGACTATGGGTGTGGGTTTTATTGCACGCCACATGAGGAAATGGCAATGGAGTGGGCATGTCGGACTGAGTCTGATGGCATTGCAAATCGATATGAGCTCGATATGGATGGTCTCGCAGTCTTGGATTTGGAGTCCGGGGAGTTTTCAATTCTCAATTGGCTTGCGATTTTGGCTAACAATAGGGAGTTCAATGTTTCGACACCGCTGGCGCGCGAAGGACTTCGCTATCTGCTGGATAACTGCCTGATTGATATTTCTCCCTATGACGTAATTCGAGGTTATCGCGCCGACGACTCCTATTTTTCGTTTGCAAGACAGTTTGTCAGCGGCATGATCTCGCTCAGGCAGCTGCAACGTATCATGCGCTTGGGTGATTTGGGTATCCAATATGCTCTTATGAGCGAGTGCGCATTTTCGGCGATTAGATTCTGCGATTGGAAGCAGGCTTTGGGGTCTGAGTTTTATCCCAAGCGTTTTGAGCGAGAGCAGAATGCTCGACGCAAATACTTGGATACGGTTAACGGGTTCGATTCCGAAGGTATCGACATTAGGGATTTAATGGCAGGGAGGGTTGATTTAAATGATCCAAGAGTTAACGGATTGTGGGCCGAGTAGGACATACCCCGTCTACTACCTCGAGGATGCAATGAACAACCTCGGCGACTGCTTTGACTATGCCGTTAACGATTATGGAGCAGAAGGATCGGAAGTTGCTGAACTCTTTTGCCTGAGCGGCGTAGCTCGCGAGTTCGAACGCGGCAACGCATGGGTCGTATCGGGAAAATCGGGCGTTGAGCTGTTCGCGCTTATCGCTGAAAGGTCCGGCTATCAGAGCGGGTCTATACCGGATCGCACCTATCGTTTTGAGAAGACGCCAGAGTATTGGACAGGCTGGATACTGGCATATCTGCAGTGGCGTTTAGGGGAGTCTTTCGAAGACCTGCTGCATGTCGTTCCGTTTGACGCACTGCGCAGTCTGTACTATCCCTGGCATGAAGCCTCGGAGGAACGCGTGGCTCGCCTCGTCTGCGATATGGCGAAAAAAGCGTCCAGGCAAACCAAACTTGCGTTAGCAAGAAAGAAGCTTAAGAAAACCCAACAAGACCTGGCATACGAATCGGGCGTGTCCCTCCGCTCAATCCAAATGTACGAACAACGCCAGAGAAACATCAACGAAGCCTCGGTAACAACCGTAAGGGATATAGCAAAAGCCCTACACTGCAACATCGAAGACCTCCTAGAGCCAGTCTTCGAATACAAAGAAACCAGCGCCGCCTAAACCAGGCACGCAGCCGATGCCCGCCTCTAGGAAGTGCTCCAGCCTAGCAAGAGCCCCTACCAATAAAAAGCCAAACTATCAGCCCGGCGACTTTCCAGAGCGTAGGTCCCTGTAGCCGCCGCCGGCGAAGTTAACATAGGGGAGGCCAGGGGGCTTTGCCCCCAAATCGTCCTCGGACATGGCAGGACCCCCGCTGCGCAGTTCGTGCGGCGGGGGTCCTGCCGTCCTGCGGAAAGATTTG
>CABTZA010000008.1 GCA_902489225.1 uncultured Collinsella sp. | reverse complement strand
GGGCTCTTCATCGACCAGATCAAAGGAATCAAGCGGCGCTGGCTCGCGACGGTCGATCAGCTCCTCGTCCTCATCATCAAAGTAGTTGAACTGATCGAGCATGTCCTCTTCGATTGCGCGCTCGCTCGCGTCGTCCATCCCGGTGCTCCCTTCCTATCGACTAACCCCCATCCTAGGCAGCGACAGCTAAAGGAAACATAAAAGAGACGGCTGTCATGCGAGCCATGTGCGCAATAGCCGTTGAGTAGTCATTGGGGACGCTCTTGAATGACTAGTCGTTTAAGAGCGTCCCCAATGACTACATCGATGTTTTGGCAACGCCAGCGAGCGGGTCGCATTTGTGACAAGGTGACGTGAAACGAAAGGGCGCTGACCTTCTGGTCGCGCCCTTGAAGTTGAACGTCAGATTGTCCAAATGCGGCCCGCGCAGCGTCGAGCCGTTACGCGGTTCGTAGAACCGCGTAACTAGTTAGTACATCTTTGCGCCGGCGGGGATGGAGGCGTCGAGCTGGATCAGGTTGAGGCGCTCCTCGCCCTCCTCCTCGTGGACAGCGCTGATCAGCATGCCGCAGCTGGGAATACCCATCATCTTGCGCGGAGGCAGGTTGGTGATGGCGAGCAAGGTCTTGCCGACCAGGTCCTCGGGCTCGTAATAAGCGTGAATACCGGAGAGGATGGTGCGGTCGGTGCCGGTGCCGTCGTCGAGCGTAAAGTTCAGCAGCTTCTTGGACTTCTTGACGGCCTCGCATGCCTTGACCTTCACAGCGCGGAAGTCGCTCTTGGAGAAGGTATCAAAGTCGACGAACTCCTCAAACAGCGGCTCAACGGCGATCTTGGAGTAATCGAGCGTGGGCTTAAGCGACTTAACGAACGGGCTCGCGGCGTTGCCGGCCTCGGCAGCCTTGGCGGCAGCGGCACCGGACTGGAAACCCTTCTCGGGCTTCATGTGCGGGAACAGCAGCACATCGCGGATAGAAGCCTGGTTGGTGAGCAGCATGACCACGCGGTCGATACCAATGCCAATGCCGCCCGCGGGAGGCATACCGTACTCGAGGGCGCGCACGTAGTCCTCGTCGTACTCCATGGCCTCGTCGTCACCGCCGGCCTTCTCGGCCATCTGGGCGGCAAAGCGCTCGGCCTGGTCGACCGGATCGTTGAGCTCGGAGAACGCGTTGGCGTACTCGTGACCGGCAATAACCAGCTCAAAGCGGTGCGTCAGGCGCGGGTCGTCCTCAAAACGCTTGGCAAGCGGGCTGACCTCGATGGGGTAATCGCACACGAACGTCGGGTTGACGATGGTGTCCTCGCCCAGCTCATCGTAAATCTCGGCGATGATCTTGCCAGCAGTCCACTCGGGCTTGATCTCCAGGCCCTTCTCGCGCGCGGCGGCAGCAAGCTCCTCGACCGGCGTGTCGATGGTGACCTGCTTGCCGAGCACGTCGGAGACGATGTCGGTCATGGGACGGCTGGCCCACTCACCAGAAAGGTCGATGGTCTGGTCCTGGTACTCGATGACCTCGGGGTTGCCGATGGCCTTGTTGGCAGCCTTGATGACACCTTGGGCGAGTGCCTTCATGCCCTCGAGGTCGGAGAAGGCACGGTAGGCCTCCATCGTGGTGAACTCGGGGTTGTGGGTAAGGTCCATGCCCTCGTTACGGAAGATGCGGCCGATCTCGAACACGCGCTCAAAACCACCGACGATGCAGCGCTTGAGGTGCAGCTCGGTGGCAATACGCAGGTAGCACTCCTGATCGAGCGCGTTGAAGTGGGTAATGAACGGCTTGGCAGTAGCGCCGCCTTGGATGGTCTGCAGAATGGGGGTCTCGACCTCCATGTAGCCGTCGGACTCCATAAAGCGACGGAAGGTGGAGAGAATCTGCGAACGCTTACGGAAGGTCTCGCGAACGTCGTCGTTGGCGATCAGGTCGACATAGCGCTGGCGATAGCGGGTCTCCTTATCGGAAAGACCGTGGAACTTCTCGGGCAGCGGACGAACGGCCTTGGCAAGCAGGGTCGCGCTCTTAGGGGCAACGGAAAGCTGGCCGCGCTGGGTGCGCACGACCACGCCGGTCACGCCCAGGATGTCGCCCAGGTCGAGGGCCTTGAGCGTATTCCAGGCGGCCTCGTCCATGTCGTTGATGCGGCAGAACAGCTGAATCTCGGCAGTCGCATCGCGCACGACGATGAACATGATCTTGCCCTGACCGCGCTTGGCGACCACGCGGCCGGCGATCTTCACGACGTCCTCGGTGTCCTCGCCTTCGGCAAGCTCGGCGTACTTAGCCTCGATATCGGCGACGTAGTCCTCAAGCTCAGAGTGCTCGGGATAGGGGTTCTGGCCCGCCTCGAACAGGGCGGCGCGCTTGGCCAGGCGGGTGGCGCGCTCGTCGTTGAGCGTCGATGCCTGATCGGCGGCGTTCTGGTTCTCTGCCATAAGTTAGCTCCTCAAACTAAAACGCTCCCCAGGATTCGGTCCCAGGGAGCGAAAACATACCTTTACGCGGGACCGTGGTCTAGCGTGCGATCTTGGCGATGGTGTAGACGCGAGTCTTGCCGGAAGGCGTAACGACCTCGACGGAGTCGCCCTCGCCGTGACCGATGATGGCGTGACCGACCGGAGACTCGTTGGAAATCTTGTGCTCGAGCGAGTTGGTCTCGGTGGTACCGACGAGCGTGACTTCCATGACCTCGCCGTTGGGATCAATCAGCGAAACGGTGGAACCGATGGAGACGGTCAGGTCGCCCGTGGTGGCAGCAACCTGAGCGTTGGCGAGGATGGCCTGGATCTCGGCGATACGAGCGGCGTTCTGGGCCTGCTTGTCCTTAGCGGCGTCGTACTCGGAGTTCTCCGAAAGGTCGCCGAACGCGCGGGCTTCCTTGATGTCCTCGACGATCTCCTTGGCGTAATCGCCCTCACGCCAAGCGAGCTCCTCGACGAGCTTCTGGCGGCCCTCAGCGGTCAGTACGATCTGGCTTGCGTCCATACGGATATCTCCCCAACTCTGATCAAACAATCAACTGTCAACAAAACGAAAAAGACCGGCTAGCCTGCGGGCAAGCCGGTCAGGTGCTCACCCCAAAGGGATGGGACTACTCTGCGTCCGCGTCGCTGTCCTCTGCCTGCTTCTTCTTGGCAGCAGCGAGCTTGGCCTCGAGTTCAGCGATCTCCTTGTCCTCCTCGGACTGCTCGACCACGACCTCCTCGGCCTGCTTGGTCTCGACCTTATCGTCGCCCTCCATACCCTCACGGATATTCTTGACGGTAGAGCCGAGGGACTTGCCGAGCTTCGGCAGGTTCTTGGGCCCGAAGATAATCAGGACAACGACGAGAATAATGATGAGCTCAGGAGCCCTCAGTCCAAACATGTAGACCTCCACAATACAGCGAGACAAGCTCGAATGAGTATACCGCGGGTATCGCGGTATCACAACACTAGCTAAAAAAAGGGACCGCAAGAAGCGGTCCCTCCTCATGCTCTGGTCGGGTTGACTGGATTTGAACCAGCGACCCCTGCGTCCCGAACGCAGTGCTCTACCAAACTGAGCCACAACCCGTTAGCTCGACTATAGTAACAAAGATTTTCGCCGCGTGCTAGAGAAATTTTTATTTCTTTGGCGCGTCGATTTGAACCGTGTTGGGAATAAGCTCAGTCGCGCAGGTCCACCAGCCATTTTGCTGGGCAGCATCGGCAAGCCTTTCGGCCGTGGCAGCGGTGTCGCAAATGGCAAACGAGCAGGCACCCGATCCGCACACATCTACAGCAACGGTTCCGTCCTGTTTACGCAGCCAGTCGAGAACCGTTTGAATCTGCGACTCCATCTGTGCGGAAATGACACCAAGGTTGTTATGGATGAGTGCATATGCCGTCTCGGCATCACCAGCACGCAAGGCAGAAGCTATCGCGCCGGGCTTGTCCGCAGGCACCGAGGCCTCGTCAAAACGTCGATAGGCTTCAATTGTCGAAACACTTGCCTCGCGCGGCTTGACCAGCACGACGGGCGTCGCGGGCAGCGCGGGGTACTCAGTTGCCAGCACGTCTCCCCCACCTACGTAGAACGCAGGACTCGCGTGCAAAAAGAACGGGACGTCAGCACCAATGCCTCGCGCAATATCGTCGAGCGCTGGGTCGGTGCGATCAATGCCCCAGAGCTCCGCCAAGGCGACAATGACCGCGGCCGCATCCGTCGAGGGGCCGCCCAAGCCGGCGCACAATGGAATGCGCTTCTCAATCGTCACGCAGATGTTTGCCTCGCGACCATAATGCTCGGCCATAGCAACCGCAGCCCGATACGCCGTATTCTTTTGCATGGGAAAATCTGATGCCGGAACCGTCTGGACGGTCAGCGCCTGCGCCGGCGTGACCGTCACGGTATCGGAAAGACCGACGGCCGCCATCAGGGAATCGACCCTGTGGTAGCCGCGGTCATCGCGCTCGGTATGAACCCCCAGGTAGAGGTTAATCTTTGCCGGCGCGGAAAGAGTCAGGGACCAATCGGTCACCGTTAATGCTCCTCGAGCTGATTGCCGAGCGGGGTAAAGATATGCTCGCCGCTCTCGGGGTCGAACAGCTCGACCTGACCGGTGAGGACATCGATATACTGGTAGGACTGACGCGACTTGCGACCGCGACGCTCGTCGACCTCGACGATAAAGACGGCGGGGTGGACGCTCTTGATGGTGCCCATGCGCTCGACAACGCGGGTGCGGCCCATGTTGGCCTTCACCTTGACGCGATCGCCCACCATATCGGTCAGCTTCTCGTGGATGTCGTCGACGTGATTGACTTCCATCTCTTCCATGAACAGGGCCTCCAGAAGGTGCAATTCAAAAAGGGGATAATACCCCTAAGATAGACAAAACTCTAATACTATAGCACCCTGCTGCCGCCATACGCAAGTAGCTAAAAAAGCCCGGTCCCAAATTGACTACTTACAGACTATCGGTGTCCAAGACGATGGTGAATGGGCCGTCGTTGACAAGATCGACTTTCATATCGGCGCCAAAAATGCCGTGCGCCACGTGTTCGACATCTTGACGAACGAGCGTCAGGAAGTACTCGTAGAGCTCGTTGGCAACATCGGGTGCGCCGGCATCCGTAAACGACGGACGGCGACCGTGGCGGCAGTCGGCGAACAGCGTGAACTGCGACACCACGAGCACCTCGCCGTCGACATCGGCAAGCGCCAAGTTGGTCTTGCCGTTCTCGTCCTCGTTGATACGCAGCCCGCGGAGCTTGCCCCACAGCTTGTCGGCCTCGGCACGCGTATCGCCATGGCCCACACCCAGCAGCACCAGGTAGCCTCGTCCAATGCGGCCCACGCACTCGCCATCGACCGTCACGCCGGCGTTGAGTACGCGCTGCACCACCGCGCGCACGGCCTACTCCTCGCCCGTCAGTTTGGCGGACAGATGCTCGAGCGCATGGAATCGATGGCTGATGGCGTTCTTCTCATCCGCCGTGAGCTCGGCCATGGTCTTGCCCGGCGTGTCGACCGGCAGGAACAGCGGGTCATAGCCAAAGCCGTGATCGCCGCGGCCCTCGTGCGCGATAACGCCCTCGCAAGCGCCCTCGCCATAGGTGACCAAGCCGTCCGTGTCGATGAGCGCAACGACGCTCATAAAGCGTGCGGTGCGGTCCTCATCTGCCACGCCTTCCAGGTTAACGAGAAGCTTGGCGTTGTTGGCGGCATCGTCGCCGTGCACGCCCGCATAGCGCGCGCTATACACACCGGGCTCACCGTCCAGCGCGTCGACGACCAGGCCCGAATCGTCGGCAATGGCCATGAGCCCCGTCTCTTCGACGGCAGCCTGCGCCTTGATGATGGCGTTCTCCAAAAACGTCGTGCCGTTTTCCTCGGGGTCCTCAAAATCGCCCAGCTGGCCGAGCGCCACAAAGCGAACCTCGGGCATGACCTTGCCCAAAATGGCCTCGATCTCGGTGAGCTTATGGGCGTTGCCCGTTGCCACGACGATGGTCGCCGCCGGGTCGAGGGTGTCGATGTCAATCTTCTCAAGTGCCATGACTGGCCTCCTTGTCTCTATAGCAAGCCGCGTGAGGGGCGTTTGGGCACTTGACCTCTCCCCTCTCAGGCGATCGGACCTTTCAACGCAGCATTTCAGCAGATAAAACCTACCAAAATAAACCTGTCCCTTTTGGCAGGTTAGGCGATGGCTTGGCGCTGAAGCTCGATGAGCTCGACGATACCCTTGTCGCCCAGGTCGAGCAGGGCGTTGAGGCGTTTGCGGTCAAAGGGCGCCTGCTCGCCGGTGCCCTGGAGCTCGATCATCTCGCCGGTGTCGGTGGCGACGAGGTTCATGTCGACCTCGGCATGGCTGTCCTCGGAATAATCGAGGTCAAGCAGCGTATTGCCGTCGACAACGCCCATGGAGATGGCAGCCACCTGGCCGATAAGCGGGATGCGCTCGATCTTGCCCGCCTCGACCCACATGGCGAGGGCGTCGCGCAGCGCCACCCAGGCGCCGGTGATGCTCGCTGTACGCGTGCCGCCATCGGCCTGAATCACATCGCAGTCAACGGTGACGGTGTACTCGCCGAGCGCCTTCATGTTGACGACGGTACGCAGGCTGCGGCCAATGAGGCGCTCGATCTCCATAGAGCGGCCCTTGCGGTTGGCGTGCTCGCGCTTGCAGCGCTTGCCGGTCGACGCCGGCAGCATGGCGTATTCCGCGGTCACCCAGCCGGCCTTAGCTCCCTTTCGCCAGCCCGGCACGCCCTCCTCGATAGTGGCGGCGCACAGCACGCGCGTGTCACCGAACTCGGCCAAACACGAGCCGTGGGCGTGCTTCATGACGCCACGGGTGAGCTTAACGGGGCGCAACTCGTTGGCGGCGCGACCGTTAGCGCGGTTGGCCTGCATGTACTCCATAGAAATATCCTTTCGGCAAAAAATGTGGCGAAGGCCTTGACGGCTGCCTTACATCTATTTCAGCTCATCGATATCGATATGTTCGATGCTCTTGAGCGGCTGACCAAAGATAAAGCTGCCCGCCACCGCAAACTCGGCAATGTTATCGGCCGTCGTGGCAAAACGATGCTGCGGCTCGGCGGCGACGCCCGCCAGCTGCTCGCGGCGCGTGAGGATATCGGTCAGCTCGCGCGTGGTCTCCTCGGCGGAACTCACGACGCGCACCCCAGGCCCCAGCGCATGGCGGATAGGTCCCACCAACAGCGGGAAATGCGTACAGCCGAGCACCACGGTATCGATACCGTGGTCGCGCAGCGGCTCAACCGTGGCACCCACCAGCGCACGCACGGCAGGCGTATCGAAGATGTCCTCGTTCTCAAGCCACTGTTCCTGCAGATGTGCACCCGAGGCGAGCTCGTGTTCGACAACCTCGACAAAGCTCGAGGCAGGACAGCCGTATACATCGACACCGGCATCTAGATCCTGAATGGCGCGCGTGTAGGCGCCCGAGCGGATGGTGAGGTTGGTAGCGAGCACGCCCACGCGACGCGTACGCGTGCTGTTGATTGCTGCACGGGCACCCGGCGCAATCACGCCGATCACGGGAACGTCGAGCACCTGCTGGGCCAGACGCAAGGCCGCAGCGGTCGCCGTGTTGCAGGCGATGACCATAATCTTGACGTCGTGCTTCGAAAGCCAACGGCCCGCCTGCAACGCAAACGAGCGCACCTCATCCTCGGTGCGCGTGCCGTAGGGACAGCGCTTGGTGTCGCCAAAGTAGTAGACGGACTCGTGCGGCAGCGCCGTCGCAATCGCGCGCGCAACCGTCAGACCGCCCAAACCAGAATCGAACACGCCAATCGGGCGCGTGTCGCCTGCCGGATTCTCGATATCGGACATTACCTCACCAGTCTCTCTCGAAAAGACATGTCCAAGTGCGGCGGCGCCGCGCTACGAACGCGCCGCGACCAGCAGCTCTGCCGTCGCCGCCCAACCGTCGACAATTTTGCCGCGCGTAACGAAAGCGTTCTCGCAAGCAGCCAGGAACTCGGGCGCGCCGGCGCTCGTCAGGCCATTCTCGACCAGGCAGAACGTGCCCACGTGATCGGCCATGTAGAAGTCGGACTCGGAATCGCCGAGCGCGAGCGTCTCCTCGCGCTCGATCCCCAGGTGCTCGCAGAAGCGCGCGATGGCAACGCCCTTGTTGAGACCCGCGGGGTTGATGTTGAATGCGCGACCGTCCTCGACGCGATCGAGCTCGAGCGTCGTCGGCTTGGACAGGTGAGTCAGATGGCCGTTGCAAGCCCAGATCAGACCGCAGCCGGCCTCGTCCAGGATGGCCTGAACCTCATCGTCGGGCACATCGCCGCGCATGCCGACGGTGACCTCACGGTATTTGTAGCCGGTCGACATGTCGTTGTGATACTCGATCTTGTGCGGCCAGCGGGCGAGGATCTTCTCGCACACGCCGGTCTGCTCGATCACCTGGTGCGGCGTGAGGCCGCAAGAGGAGTCGTAGGGCATGTCGCCGGTCAGATACTCCCAATCGTTGGCTTTGAGGTCGTACATGACCAGGCCGCCCATCTCGCCGATGTAGGAGTTGAGACCGAGCACGCGCGCGTCCTCGTGGATCATGGTACGGTTGCGGCCCGAGGTGGGAACCACCTGAATACCAGCGCGAGCGAGCGCCACGACGGCCTCGACGAGTTTGGTCGAGGGGTTGCCGTCGTTGTCGCGTAGCACGCACGAGCCGGGTGCGAGCATCGTGGCATCCAGGTCGGTAAAGACGTACTTGACCTTGGCCAAGCGCTCGCGCATCTCGCCCGAAAGCTCAGCAACGGTCGGCAGGGTATTGTGGGACATGGTTACTCCGTTTACGTAGAAGGGTTTGGACTTGGACGGCATGTTTTGATTGAGGGAACACGCTTATGGCGACAGCGCACTCAGGGCGCCGCCGCCATCATGGTTCATTAGTCAAACTGGGTAACATCGATCAGGCGATTGGCCAACGAAAGGTCGCTCTCGATGGGCACGAACTCGTCACCCACGTGCATGAGCTCCTCGTCACCCTTTGCCAGCAGCAAGACAATGGTAGGAGCATCGGGGTTGACGTACTCCTCGCGCGCCGCCTTGAACGCCGCATGCACAGCGGCTTCGCGGTCGAGGATGATCTTGTTCGGCGTATCGTCGGGAACATGCTCGGCAAGCTCGCGACAGACCTTCATCGGGTCCTCGTGAGCTGGATCCTCGTTCGTAAAGATCATCAGGTCGGAATACGGTGCGGCCTCGCGTGGCAATTGCTCGCGGCGCTCCTGCGCCTTGCCGCCGGCGGCGCCAAACAGCGCAATGACGGGGCTAGCGGGAAACGCGCGCTTGACCGACGAGAAAAGCGAACGGAACGAAAGCTGGTTGTGCGCGTAGTCGACGACACAAATCACGCGGCCGTCCTTCGACTCCACGACCTCCATGCGGCCCGGCACACGCAGTTTGGAGAGGCCCTTCTTGATAGCCTCGATACCGATGCCGATCTCGCGCGCAGCGGCGATAGCGACCAGCGCGTTTTCCACGTTAAAGTCGCCCGCGATGCCCAGCAGGACCTTCTCCCCCGTCTCGGACTCGTCGGCACACAGGCCATGCAAGTTGAACTCGATGCTAAAGCCGACCATGCGTACGTCGCTTGCCCACAGGCTCGCCTCGGGATGCTCGACCCCAACGGTCACCAAGCGATCGGCCGTCGACGCTGCCTCTAGCACACGGTCAACCTCTTCGGTGCCTAGATTCACCACGGCGGTCTTTGCCTGGTCAAAGATCCTGAGTTTGCTCTCAAAATAATCCTCAAACGTGGGGTGTTCGATCGGCGAGATGTGGTCGCGGCCGATGTTGAGGAAGCACGCCACGTCAAACGGCAGATTCTCGACGCGTTGGTACTTGAGCGCCTGGCTCGAAACCTCCATGACCATGGACTGGCGACCGGACGTGCGGCAGTTGGCGATATGGCGCCAGACCTCGGGGGCCTCGGGCGTAGTATTGGTGCTCTCGTAGCACTCGATGCCATCGTCGGTACTCACCGAGCCGATCATGCCGCAGGACTCGCCCGCCGCTTTGATAATCGACTGGAGCATAAAAGCGGCCGTGGTCTTTCCCTTGGTACCGGTGATACCCACGATCTTGACGTCGTGGTCGGGACGGTCGTAGACCTCCGGCGGCAACAGGGCCATGGCCGTGCGAACACTATCAACAACCAGCATCGCAGCACCGCTCTCCTGCGCCAGCGGCTCCAGAGACTCGACCAGCGACTCCTCGCACACAAATGCGACGGCGCCCGCATCGAGCGCCATGCTCAAAAACGCGGGCTTAAAGGCAGCACCTTTGCAAAAGAATACGTCACCTGCCGAGACCGCGCGCGAATCAAACGAGCAGCCGGTCACGGCACGCTCGTCAACCTGCTCTGATGAGCGCAGCTCGCCGCACACATCGAGAAGCTTGGCAAGCGTATCGACCGTGGTCACGGTCGCGGAATCCGAATGGTGCATCTTTCACCTTTCTCAGCCATTTGGCAGGGACGGTTTTATAGTAACTGAAACGCACCCACGCAAAAACGGCTCCCGGAGGAGCCGTTACGCGCAGGCGTTCGTAAGCCGAGGCTAGGCAGCCTGAACAGCGGGCTGGTCCTCGTCGATAAAGAAGCGCTTGTACCACACCAGGAACACGAGCGGCGTATAGATCTTGCGCTGGAAATCGCCCTTGCCCGCAAAGTGCAGATCGAGCAGGTGCATGAGCTCATCGGTATCGAAGAACTCGCTTGCCCACGGCGCGGTGAAGTACTCCTTGACATAGTCGTACCACTTTTGCTCGCGCAGCCAGTAGACAATCGGCACCGGGAAGCCCACCTTGGGACGGGTGGCCCACTCATCGGGCAGCGACTTGTTGGCAGCGTGGCGGAGTACCTGTTTGTTGCCGTTCTCGTTGATGCGGTAGCGGTCGGGAATGTGCTCGGCGAACTCCATGACTTTGCGGTCCAGGAAGGGCACGCGCAGCTCCAGCGAGTGCGCCATGCACATCTTGTCGGCCTTGAGCAGAATGTCGCCCGGGAGCCACATGTTCATGTCCAGGTACTGCTTCTTGACCAGCTCGGGCTGACCCTTCACGCGCGCGTAGATGGGAGCGGCAAGCTCGAAGGCGCCGTCGCCGGTGTTGTACTCGGGCTTGAGCACGCCGTCGACCTCGCGCTCCGGCCATACCAGAGCCTGTCCCAGGAACGACTTCTCGGGGATCTCGGCACCCTTGACCAGGAAGTTATGTCCCTTGAAGTACGGCATATGCAGCGCCAGGTTACCGAGCGCGCGACGGATGGGCAGCGGCACCATCTTTTTGTACTTGCGCACCGGGACCGTGTCCTCGTAGTAGGCGTAGCCGCCAAAGAGCTCGTCGGCACCTTCGCCCGAAAGCACGACGGTGACGTCCTTGCGGGCCATCTCGGCCAAGAACCACAGCGGCACGGAAGACAAGTTGGACTGCGGCTCGTCCATGTGATACTGGATGTCCTCGAGCGCACCGAAGAACTCGTCGGCGGTAATCATCTTGCGAACGTTCTCGACGCCGAGCTTATCGGAAAGCTCCTTGGCGTAGTTGGTCTCGTTGAAGTTCTTGTAGTCAAAGCCCACCGAGAAGGTCTTGTCGGGCATGAGGCAAGCGGCGATGTAGCTGGAGTCGACGCCACCGGAGAGGAACGACGCGACCTTGACGTCGGCGATGCGATGGGCCTCGACACTCTCGTGCACGACCTCGTCCAGCTCATCGACATACTCTTCGAACGGCTTCTCGACGGCAGAGTAATCGCAATCCCAGTAGCGCTCGATGTTCATCTTGCCGGTCGGGATATCGACGGTAAAGTAGTGCGCCGGCGGCAGCTTGTAGACACCCTCGAAGAAGGTCTCCTCAGTCGCCGAATACTGCAGCGTCATGTACGGACGCAGAGCCTTTTTGTTGACCGCCTTGTGGAAGTGCGGGTAGTCCAGGAAGCTCTTGATCTCGGAACCAAAGAGCACGCCCGGAGCGCCGTCGCCCGCATCGGCCATGGGATAGTAGTAGAGCGGCTTGATGCCAAAGATGTCGCGGGCGCCAAAAAGCTTGTTCTTCTTTTTGTCCCAGATGACGAAGGCGTACATACCGCGCAGACGATCGAGTACGGCCTCGCCCCACTCCTCGTAGCCGTGCAGGAGGCTCTCGGTGTCGGCGCCGCAGTGGAACTTGTAGCCCTTGGCCTCGAGCTCGGAACGGAGTTCTTGGAAGTTGTAGATCTCGCCGTTGAAGACAATGACGACGCTGCCGTCCTCATTGGCCATGGGCTGAGCGCCGGCCTCGGTCAGGTCGAGGATCGACAGGCGGCGGAAGCCCAGGGCAACGCGGCCGTCGATAAACTGACCGCCCATGTCGGGACCGCGATGGACGATGCGGTCCATCATCTTGGTGAGCACCTCGGATTGGTTATCCGTCCCACCGACAAAACCGACAAAACCGCACATATACTATCCCCTCTGCTGTTGCTGGGCATCAAATCGAATCAGTAGCTTTTGAGTATACCCGAGGGCGTAAAGAGGGGCGGAATGTTCAGGCAATCTCAACTGAATCAGCTCCGCTGTGACACGCGCCAGTTACCTTTAATGGATATGAGGTGAATGAGGCGATTGTTTTGCTATACTCTCTCCGCACGGGCGATTGGCGCAACGGTTAGCGCAGGTGCTTTACACGCACAAGGCTGGGGGTTCGAATCCCTCATCGCCCACCATTGAATTGGAAACGGTCCTCGAAAGGGGACCGTTTTTGTTTGGGCCCATTTCATGGGATTCGAACCCGCAAGGGTGCGGAGCTGAGGAAACGCGAAGCGTTTTCCAGCGCAGCACGCGAGGAGCGAAGCGACGAAGCGGATGCGGGCGGCGGAGCCGCACGCGGACATCCCTCATCGCCCACCACTGATTTGATAGGCCTCCAGCGATGGAGGCCTTTCCTTTTTCATGCCCAGCGCATGGGATTCGAACCCGCCAGCACGTCTGTCACAAAGGCCGTGGTCAAAAAATGGCAAAAATGAGTACTGCTACTTTGTTTGCAACATATAAAAAGACAGTATTTGCTTAAGTTACGCAACATATGTCCATTATAAGGACTAACAGTTAGATCAAAATCGTGTATTCATCGCCATTTCGACTTGATATCTGGCCTTATTAGTCCAAAACTGCTGCTACCAAATCGGTAGCAGTACTCATATTTACTGTTTTTTGGTCAGCAGGTCCCCCTTGCCTTAGCAAATCTAAGGCAAAACGGGCTCCAGACCGCTGAATCATGCCGCATAGGGCACGTCAGCAGTCCGGAACCCGGTCCAAATTGAGTTATTGCACCGCGTTAGCCCAAGACACCCGACAGGATCTCAATCAGACTATCCACGTCGGCTTCCTCGCAGACGAGCGGCGGCAGGAAACGCAGCGTATGGGCACCCGTAGCGTTAATCACGGCACCGGCGGCCAGCGCGCGGGCAACAATATCATGCGCATCGCCCGCAGCATCATCCAAATCACAGCCGAGCATCAAGCCGCGGCCACGCACCTCGGTCACGTGCGGCAGCTTAGCGAGCTTTGCCTCCATATAGGCGCCTACCTTGGCAGCATGGTCGGCATAATCGCCGCGCACGAGCGCGGAGAGCGTCGCGGCGCACGCCGCGACGGCCAAGCAGCTACCGCCAAAGGTCGAGCCGTGGTCGCCCGGCTTAAACACGTCGGCAATCTCCTTCTTTGCCACGACGGCACCCATGGGCACGCCATCGGCAATGCCCTTGGCTAGGCTCATGATGTCGGGCTCCACGCCATAGGTTTGGAATGCAAACGGCTTGCCGGAGCGGAAGATGCCGCACTGGACCTCGTCGGCGATAAGCACGGCGCCCACTTCGTGTGCCAGGTCGCGCGCTGCCGCCATAAACTCCTCGGTCATGGGGTGCACGCCACTCTCACCCTGGATCGGCTCGAGCATCACGGCACAAATCTCGCTCCCCAGCTGCTTAAAGATCGCACGCAGCTCGTCCACATCGTTGGGCGTGCAGGCCACAAAGCCACCCGGCAGCGGGCGGAAGCTGTCCTGCAGCCAATCCTGCATGGTAGCGGCAATGGTCTCGAGCGTACGGCCGTGGAAGCCGCCGCGCATGCACACGATGGTGTTGCCGCCATTACCGGCACGCTTGGCGTACAGGCGCGCGAGCTTCATCGAGCCCTCGTTGGCCTCGGCGCCAGAGTTGGCAAAGAAGGTCTCCCAAACCTGCTCATCCGCAGCCGGGGCACCAAGAGCAGCTGCCGTGGTCTCATCGCCGGCGACAATGGCATCGGCAAGCACGCGCGCACCATCTACGTCGTCGTTAGCAAGCTTGGACAGCAGCGCCGCGACCTGTCCGCGCTGCTCGATGTAGAAGTAATTGGAGACATGCATGAGCTTTTTGGTCTGTGCCTCGAGCGCCGAGAGCACGGCCGGGTCGCCATGACCTAGGCTGCACACGCCGATGCCGGCAAGAAAGTCGAGGTACTCACGGCCATCGTCGCCGGTGAGCTTCATGCCGTGACCCTCGACAAACTCGACCGGAGAGCGGCCAAAGGTATGCATAACGTAATGGGATTCAAGCGATTGCTGAGCTGCAAGTGACATGGGATGCCTTTCGTTGGGCGCCAGACGGCGCGGGGCTATGGGTGCAGGAATGGGGCGGCTGCGGGTCGGCTAGACCGTCTGAAGCTTCTCGACCTCGTCAAGGTTCTCGGTCAGACGCGCAGCAAACGTCGAAAGCGGATGCGGATGCGTATCGAACTCGTAAGCCGTCTCGGTGGAATGGATCACGGTGCCGACGCCGGCATCGGTCAGCAGCTCCAGGAGCAGCGAATGCGGCGTAGTACCGTTAATGATGTGGGCACGAAATACGCCGCCGGTAAGCGCATCGACGGCCGCGCGCAGCTTGGGAATCATGCCCTTATCGATCTCGCCGCCGTAGAGCATTTCGTTAAGCTCGTCGAGCGTTAGGTTGGAGATAAGCGAGTCCTTGTCGCTAAAGTCCTTGTACAGGCCATCGACATCGGTCAAAAAGATCGCCTTATGCGCGTGGAGCGCCGCGGCAACGGCGCCGGCGGCGGTATCGGCGTTGATGTTGAAGAATCCGCCGTCCTCCCCCGCCGCGACGGTAGCGATGACGGGGATGTACTCGCTATCGAGCAAGCGCTCGATATAGTCGGTGTTGACGTGCGTCACTTTGCCCACGCGACCGAGCTCAGGGTCGAGCGGCTCGGCGATGAGCGTGCCGGCATCGCTGCCCGACACGCCCACGGCCAGGTTGCCGTGGTGGTTGATGGCGGCGACCAGCTCCTGGTTAACCTTGCCGCCCAGCACCTCGCGCACGATATCCATAGTCGCCGGCGTGGTCACGCGCTGGCCATTCTTAAATTCGACGGGAATATCGTAATGGCTCAGCGCCTCGTTGATGGCCTTGCCGCCGCCGTGCACGATAACGGGGCGCATACCGATGATCTTGAGCAAAACGATGTCGCTCATCACGTCGCGGCGCAGCTGCTCATCAACCATGGCGGCTCCGCCATATTTGATAACAACCGTCTTGCCGGTCAGGTTCTTAATCCACGGCAGCGCTTCGAACAGCAGCTGCGCGGTTGCTTCGTTGGATTCGCTCGAACGACAATCTCGTGCGAATTTCATAATCTGCCTCGTCTTTCGTATCGTTATCGCGCCGTGCTCCGCTGTCCGCAATCGCGGCAAGATGCGCAGCGTGCCCGGAATCTAGGAACGGTAGTCGCCGTTGATTGAGATATACTCATGCGTGAGGTCGCAGGTCCACACGGTCGTTGCCGCGTCGCCTGCGCCCAGGTCGGCCGAAATCACGATCTCGGGCGCCTCGAAACGTCGTAGAGCCTCGTCCTCGTCAAAGGGAACAGTCAGACCGTCGCGACAGACAGGCATGCCCATCATGTCGATGGAAACGTCTTCCTGATTAAACTTCACGCCGCACTTGCCAAGCGCCATAGCAACGCGGCCCCAGTTGCAGTCGTGGCCGGCGATGCAAGTCTTAACGAGCGGCGAATTGGCGACGGCACGGGCGGCGATATCGGCTTCCTCGTCGTTAGCGGCGCCGGTAACATTAACCGTCACGAGCTTGGATGCGCCCTCGCCGTCGGCGGCGATGTTGCGCGCCAGGCTCTCGCACACCTCGTGCACGGCAAAGGCCAACTCGTCAAAGGCGTCAGTGCCCTCGACGATGGCCTCGGCATCTGCGGCAGCGGCGCCGGAGGCAAGCATGATGCAGCTGTCGTTGGTCGAGGTGTCGGAATCGACCGTTACCTTGTTAAAGGTCTGCTTGACGGTCGAGAGCAGCAGGGCATGAAGTGCCGCAGGCTCGACGGGGGCATCGGTAGTAATAACCGCGATCATGGTGGCCATATTGGGCATGATCATGCCCGAGCCCTTGCACATTCCGCCTACCGTATAGACATTGCCCGCATGACCCGCAGCCTCGCTGACATAGGACACGGCGTACTCCTTGGAGTGCGTGTCAGTCGTCATGATGGCGCGAGCGGCATCGGCGCCACCGTGGGCGGAGAGCGCCTCGTAGGCAGCAGGAATGGCAGTCTCAAACGTGTCGCTCGGCAGAATCTGGCCAATCACGCCCGTGGAGGCAACCAGAATCTGCTGGGGCTCGCAGCCGATGACCTGCGATGCGATGCTGCACGTCTCGCGCGCGCATGCAAGGCCGGTCTCACCCGTGGCGGCGTTGGCATTGCCAGAGTTGACCGAAACGCCGGCGATGATACCGTAACCCTTGTCGGCACCGCCCAGGTTGGCACGGCTCACTTGCACGGGCGCCGCGCAAAAGCGATTGGTGGTAAACACGCCGGCACCGGGACAGGGTTTATCGGGCACGACGAGCGCGTAATCCAGACGCTCGGGGTTCTTGCGGAACCCAGCGTGGATGCCTGCAGCCTTAAAACCAGCCGCAGCCGTAACGCCACCCTCGACGGCGCGAATCTTGATATCAAACAGCTCGGTATTCATCGTCTTTATGACTCCTTATGTCAAACAAAAAACGGACATCGGTTGGTGCGCCATGCCAGTCGTAATCATGAGACCAGCTTAAGAGTGGCGCCCCACTCGATGCCCGACTACCAAATCGTTAACAATCGAATGTGCTACACCGGGCACGCCACTGTGGGCAAGCCTCGTCGCTCGTCAAAGCCAAAGACGATATTGGCGCACTGGACCGCTTGGCCCGCAGCGCCCTTGCACAGATTGTCGATGGCGCCCGTCGCCACCAGCACGCCCGCGCGCTTGTTGAACGCAAGGCCAATCTGGGCGGCGTTGGTGCCGACGACCGAAGCCGTCTTGGGCTGCTGGCCGGCATCGAGCACGCGCACAAAGGTGCGTCCAGCGTAGAACTGCTTGTAATAGTCGACGACATCCTCAAGAGCCAGGGAGTCGATGGCCTGCGGCGTGAGCGGCAGCGTCACCGTGGAGAGCAGGCCGCGCTTGAGCGGTGCCAGATGCGGGGTGAAGACGACGCGATCGGTCAGGCCAAGGATTTGCTCAATCTCGGGCGTGTGGCGATGCTTGCCCACGCCGTAGGCCTCCAAGTTCTCGTCGGCGCTGCAAAAATGCGTACGAGCGTTGCAGGACTTGCCGGCACCCGTCACACCGCTGATGGCATCAACGATCACGGGGCCGCTCTGGGCAACCCAGCCAGCGCGCACGGCGGGCGCGGCGGCAAGGCTCGTTGCGGTGGGATAGCAACCGGCGCAGGCGACCAGCACGGGTTTGCCGTCGGCATGGTCGGATGCGGCGGTCTCCAAGTCCTGGCAGAACAGCTCGGGCAGGCCAAAAGCGCGGGTCTTGAGCAGCTCGGGGCTCGTGTGCTCGGCGGCATACCATGTCTCAAAGACGGACGCGTCGCTCAGACGGTAATCGGCCGAAAGATCAAAGCAGGAGACGCCAGATGCAAGCAGTGCGGGCACCTGTGCCATGGCAGCCGTGTGCGGCACGGCCAAGAAAACGGCGTCGCAGGATTTAAGCTCGGGGGCGTCATGCGTGGTGAAAACCAGATCGCTCACGCCAGCAAAGCTCGGATACACCGCGGACAGCGGCTGGCCGGCATCGGCGTTGGACGTAATGGCGACAAGTTCAAACTCGGGATGGCCGAGCACGAGGCGAATGAGCTCGGCTCCGGCATATCCAGCCGCGCCGACGATTCCAACCTTCAATGACATATCAGACTCCTTGTCTGCGATTTATGCACCGATGCGCATTTCGCAGTGGTCGTTATGAAGTTGGTTGAAACTTTAGCACCAAAAGATGCATGAACACGTAAATGGCTTGCATATTCATGCATTGAAACAATCCCGACACATTCGCTTGAAGGAATTGACAAATGGAGCGGGCCCCGTATTGACCGGCGCTCCTAACGGCACCGGGCAATACGGGGCCCGCCCATGCGAAAACCAAGTTGTTAGGATGAGCCAGCCGGCTAGAGCTCGACCGGCACCCATTCGTCATGATTGCAGATAAAAGCCTCGGGATCCTCGACGCTAAAGAAGACGAGCGTGGGGTCGTTAGGCCCCTCATAGTGCTCGCCTAGGCGCTCCAGGTGCCTCCAGCCTGCCTCGCGCATTTCGCTCGAAGCCCGGTCTTCCAGCCCCGCACGCCCGCGCAGAATCAACCAACCATGGCCCGGCCACCAACTCGTGGCCTCAAAGCGCTGGTTTTGCAGCAGCTCCTGCCACGCATCTTTGGTGCGCGCTGTCACAAACCACAGCTTGCCGTCCTGAATCTGTGCAAACGAGAACGGACGCACATGCGGCTGCCCGTCCACACTCGTCGCCAGATACCACGCCGGCACCGACGTCAGATACTCCAGCACCGTATTCAATCCGTCCACGTTTCCTCCTGTACTAGCTAGTTTGGGAGCCTGGTTTGTGCGAGCTAGAGCTCCAGGCGCTCCTCGCTGCCGTCGATATCACAGAAGCGCGCGGCAATGTTGCGGACCGAAAAGAAAGCAAGGCGGCCGTCGTTGACACTCTCGTGTTCCTCGCCAATGCCCACCATGTGCTTAAAACCCGCTTGACGCACCTTGTCGCTCGCAACTGCGTCGTCCTCAAGTGCGGCTTCGCCGGTCAATACGATCCAACATTCCCCCGGCTTCCAGCCCGAGAGCTCAAACTTGGGATTCGCGCTCAGCTCCGCCCACACATCTTTGTCGCGCGACGTACAAAACCACAGTTTACCGTCATCGACCATGGCAAACGAAAACGGCCTCACGCGAGGCTGATGCCCGTCGGCTACATCGGTCGTGGCCAGATACCACGCCGGAATGCGCCTGAGATACGAACAGGCGCGCTCAAGCTGAGCCGTGCGGTCGTTGTCGGTCATAGGGACCCCTTTCTTGCGCTCGAATCGCGCCTAAACAAGTTGAAGGTTGATGACGATGACGCAGATGAGCAGCAACGCCGTCACCACCGCCGCCAACGCATCGCCGCGGCCAAACGTAAGTGCATGCAGACGCGTGCGTCCCTGTTCGCCGTGATAGCAACGCGCATCCATGGCGGCCGAAAGCGTCTCGGCATGACGGAACACGCCCGTGAACAGCGGAATGGCCACACTGCCGAGCATACGCACGCCGCCGAGCGGGCCTCCCGTCACGCGCGCACCGCGGCTCGCCTGCGCATCGGCCGTCTGCTTCATCTCGGTAGCGAACTGCGGCATAAAGCGCAACGCGATACCCATGATCATGCCGAGCTCATGCGCCGGAAGCCCCACGCGCGCAAACGGTGCGAGCAGACGCTCAAAGCCCGCAGTGAGGTCGAGCGTGGGGGTGGTGAGCGTAATGGCGCTCATGCCGGCCATCATCAGGGTCAGGCGGCACGCCATAAACGCCGCAGAACGCAGCGAGCCCTCGCTTATCTGCAGAAAGCCGAGCTGCCACAGGATGCGCCCACTCTGATCGGTAAACAGGTTGAGCACCGCGACCACGACGACGATTGCCAGCAGCGGCGCCATCGATGATAGGACCCGGCGCAACGGCACCCGGGACACGGTATAGATCAGGACAACGAAGATTGCGACCGGGACCAGTCCGCGGAAGCTGCTGACTGTGAGCGTCGTGATCAGAAACACAAAGCCCAAGAGCAACTTAGTTCGCGGGTCCAGGCGGCGGATCGCACTATCGCCGGGATAGTAGCTGCCAAACGAAAACGCCTCCATTAGCAGCCCTCCTCTCGCGCGACCGTCTTGGATTTAGCAATGTCCGCGACGTTAGAAGGACCGCCCGAGCGACCGATTAGCAGGTCCACCAACTCGTCTGCCAGCGACTCAACCGTATAAAGGCCGTCAAAGCGCAGCGGCACGCCTGCCTTCGCAAGCGCCAGCGCCATGCGCTGGGCAGCGGGAACACCCAAGCCGATTGATTTAAGCTCATCCGCATGCGCAAACACCTGAGCGGGGGTTCCCTCGGCAAACACCGCACCTTCGTTCATTACGACGATACGGTCGCAGCAATTGGCCAGGTCATCCATGCTGTGCGAAACCATGACAACGGTCAGGCCCTCGCGATGGAGTCGATCGATGAGCTCCAGGAAATCACTGCGCGCCGCCGGATCGAGCCCCGCCATGGGTTCATCGAGCACCAGGACTTCGGGCTCCATGGCGAGCACGCCGGCGAATGCCACACGCCGTTGCTGACCGCCCGAAAGCTCAAAGGGACTCTTGTCGCCGACCGTGGAAAGGTCGAGGCCCACGCGCGAGAGCGATGACTCGACACGACGGTCGACTTCATCTTGCGGCAAGCCAAGGTTATGCGGACCAAACGCCACGTCCTGCGCCACGGTTTCGGCAAACAGCTGACGCTCAGGATATTGAAACACCACGCCGACCTTGGCCTTAACCGCGGCGGCGTCTTTCTTGTTCGACAGATCGAGCCCCAGCGCGCGAACGGATCCCTCCTGGGGGCGAATCAAACCGTTGAGATGCTGGACCAGCGTCGACTTACCCGAACCGGTATGACCTGCCAAGCCCAGGAACTCGCCGCGACGCACCGTCAGCGATACATCGCGCAGCGCCCACGGGCTGCTGGGGTCGTTTCCCCAGAGAGCCTGTTTGCTCGATTTGTCCGCAGTGGCCGAGCGCTTGTGCCAGCGGTGGCGCTCGCGCGGACTGAGCGAATAACTGTACGAAACATGGGATAGTTCGATGACGGGCTCCGACGCGTTGTCCTCGTTGTCTACCGGAACAGTGCCGTCAGCGATTTCCAACTGGGATGCGGAAGACTGTCCCGCGGTGTCTGCCCCACTTCGCTCGGCATAAGCCTGCGCAATCTCAGCGACCATATCCACCTCGCGCACCTGCGCATGAACAGGCACGCCCTTCGTACGAAGCGCCATGCCCAGACGACACGACTCCGGCATATCCAGGTTGAGCTGCGCAAGCTCATCCGCCCGCGTCAAAATTTCCTCGGGCGTACCGAGCATGGCAACGTGCCCCGCCCGAAACACCGCGACACGATCGGCCTCGGCGGCTTCTTCCATAAAGTGCGTAATCATCACGATGGTCATACCGCGAGCGTGCAACGCGCGGCAAGCCTTCATGAGGCCCTTACGTCCACGCGGATCGAGCATCGAGGAAGCCTCGTCCAAAATGAGAACGCGCGGTTCCATGGCAAGCACGCCGGCAAGCGCCACGCGTTGCTTTTGGCCACCCGAAAGCGCATGGGTCTCGTGGCGCTCAAAGCCCACCAGGCCCACGCCCTTCAGCGCCTCACGTACGCGCTGCGCAATTTGCGCCGATGGCACGCCAAGGTTTTCGGGACCAAACGCAACGTCATCTTCGACAAGCGTTGCCACCAGCTGATCATCGGGATTCTGGAACACCATGCCCGCGGTCGAACGAATGTCGTAGACCAGCTCGGGGTCGGACGCATCCATGCCGTTGATGCGTACCGTGCCCGCATCGGGCTGCAACAGTGCATTCAGATGCTTGGCAAACGTCGACTTGCCCGACCCATTGCCACCGAGGATGCAGAAAAACTCGCCGTCCTCGATATTCAGATCGACGCCGTCGAGCGCCGGTACGGCACCGTCATAGCTAAAGGAAACGCCCCGACACTCAATCATGCGCGGCCTTTGACCTGGTCCTTTTTAGGCGTGATGAGGTTGGAGACCGCTTTATACACCGCCAGTGTCAACACCGAGTTAAGCACGGTCTTGATAAGGTTGAACGGCAGCACGGCAGGAATCATGAGCGGGGCGATCACATCGACCGAGCCATACCAGAACCATACGCCAATGGTAAGGTTTGCGACCATAGACAACGCCGTAGCGGCAATAACGCCGAGCACCAGGCCAATCACGGCACCCTTATAGGTATGCATCTTCTGATAGACGATAGCCGCAGGCAGAATGTAGCCCAGCGTGGCAACCAGGTTCATAAGCGCGCCGACCCAGTCACCCGTGGTGAGCGCATGGATAACGATAGCCATAGCGGCAACAGCGGTGCCGGCGCCAGGACCATACGCAAACCCGCACACCATCGCCGGTACCAGCGACGGGTCATACGTCAAAAACGGCGCCGAAGGAAGGATAGGCAGCTGCACGTACATAAACAGGGCGCCCAAGGCGCACATCAACGCCATGGTAACGAGCTGTTTGGTGCTCCACCTATTCGTGTTCTCAAAATGGATATGCTGCGACTGTTCAGACATTAAGATCACCTGCCTCTTTCATCCGGACTCTAACCGTTGGTACTGGAATCTCACCAGTTCAGCCGGCATGCGAACCAACACACGCACGGGTCGCGGACTCATCGGCTCGACGCAGGTCCTCGCCTGCACCACGGCACCCCTTTGGCACCGCCCAATTTACCGCCAGTGGGGAATTCCACCCCGCCCTGAAACAGCAATTGCAAGTGTAGCACGAGCAATCGTTCGCGCAAGTATGCCGAGGGTAATTTATGGTGGGGATCAGCTGCCGCAACAACCACGTTCCCCACCCATCCCAAAGTAACGCGCTTTTCGCGGCAAAGCCGCGAAACAGCGAAAGGGACACGTATCCCCATCAACCACATTCTCCGCCCACGCCGACCTCAAGGCCGTAAACGCAGGGGATCCGGGGGCGTTGCGGGGGGGGGTTGCCCGCACCACCCCCCCCGCCGCAAAGAAGCAGCCCCCCCCCCGGCGCGGGGGGGGGCGCCGCCGCGC
>CABTZA010000007.1 GCA_902489225.1 uncultured Collinsella sp. | reverse complement strand
GTCCCTTTCGGCTGGAACTGTCCCGTGACCTCCTCGGATGTCTCGCCTCTCGCCATGCGTCTCCTATCTCTCGGCCCATATGGTCGCAAGCGTGTCGCCGGGCACGGAAAAGGCCGCCCCGAAGGACGGCCCTCTGCCTGTTTCCGTATTCGGTTGCCCCTATCCGCACGCCGCCACGGCCATGGCCATGAGCCAGAGCGCCAGCGCCCTTATGGCGTAGATGGCCGCCGCGTCTATGGCGATTGCCGCCGCTATGAACAGCAGGCACCCCCAGTTGCATCCCGGGCGGTTCATCGCTCCTCCCACTCGACGGTGCCGTCGTCGTACTCGGCCTTGAGCCATTCCAGGTAGTCGGCCTCCTCGCAGAAGCTGGCCAGCAGCCGCTTGCTGGTAGTGCAGCTGCTCATGCGGCTCGTCTCATACACGGCGATGAAGAAGGGCCACGAGTGGAACTCCGTCTCCGTGTGGATGGCCCGCTCGGGCGTGCCGAAAAGGTGCTCCCAGTTCGTCATCGCGCCCCCTCCTTCGCGCTCGGCCCGACCTTGCGGTAGGTGAAGTCCTCGAACAGGTGGCCGCACCAGCGGCAGCGGTCGCCGCCCTTGGGCAGGTGGTGCCAGATCTCGCGCATGCCGCACTTCGGGCAGCGCACCTCGATACTGGGTCGGCGCTTCGGCTTCTCGGTCTGCTGCTCCATGGCTACTCCACCGCCATCCGCATGGCCGGCTTCATGGCCTCGCGCAGGCTCTTGGCCAGCTCCTCGGCCGTTACCTCGGCCCTCACCTCCACGTTCACGTCGGGCATCGCGAAACCGTGCGCCTCTTCGGCCTTGAGGCAAGGCATGGCGGCGTCCTGGGCCGCGCCCTTGAGCGTCGGTGACGCTGTCACCCTCGGCTCGCAGCGCCCCAGCCACAACTCGCACTCGTCCAGCTTCGTGAGCGCCGGGGCGCGCTCGCGGCTCGCCTCGTAGGCCGTCTCGATGCCCTTGCGCAGGTTCTGCACGGCCGTCTCTTCGGTCCCGGCGTCCAGCTTTTCGCGCAGTCGGGCGTTCTCGAACCTCAGGTTGCGAGCCACGCGACGCGGCACTGCTACCGTATGGCTTTGCTGCTCGCCCCAGCAGTCCTCGCACAGCGGCGCGTCTACGCCCATGTTGTCCTGCCCCAGGGCGTCGATATCGCGCCCGCAGGTATCGCAGATGATTCCCATGGCTACTCCCTTCCTTCCGGCTTCACCGCGCCCGCGAGGAACCACGCCCGCAGGCTCTCGGCGCACTCCGGGCACAAGGCCCTTGCCTTGCCGTCGATTCGCGCGCTGTTCCTCAGCACCATCTTGGCGTAACCCGCCAGTGTCGCCGGCACTTCCTTGCCGCAGCGTTCGCATGCGCACATGTACAGCCTCATGCCTGCTCGCCTCCCTTCGGCAGAGCGTCGGCGATTCGGTCCCAGTCGGTGGCCGACTTCTCGCTGGGGTACTCGTAGGCCCCCACGCACGGCACCGGCAGCACCGCCATGCCGTCGTGCTCGCCTGCGTACTCGTCTGCGTCCGATCTGCTCTCGAACGCCAGCACCACGTCGCTCTCCGTGGCCACCGCGTAGATCTTCTTCATCGTTTCGTCTCCTATTCGAACTCGAAGCACTCGCATGCCTCGCTTGTCTCGTCTACCGCCTCCACGTCGGGGCCGCCGCCCGTCATGGCGTCGCGGGCGCACACGGCCTCGCCGCCAGCGCCCTGCACGCGGCCGCAGAAGCGGCACTCCCGGCACGTGCGGCCCTCCCACGGGTCGGGCCGGTTCCACGGTGCCCTGGGGTCGGACTCGAAGCACCCGGGCGGGAGGTTCCACCCGCTTGAAGGCTCGTACCCGCTCACATGCACCGCCTGCCCCTCGGCAGCCGCCCCCAGCCGTCCATGGCCAGGGCATCCGCGTACTTGGTCGGTTCCGGCAGCAGCAGGTACTCCCAGTGCCCCGAGCCCGGCGGGGCGGGGCGGTTGAACCTCTGCTCGGCCCTGACCCAGCGGAAGTGCAGCCGGTTGGCGTGCGCCAGCCCGTGGCAGCCGCTGCCGTTGCCGCTGCCGCACAGCATCACCGTGGGCTTGGGAACCTCGCGCCCGTCACGGAACAGCTTGCCCGCCCCGCGCCTCACGATGTGGTGGCGGTTGAGCGGCCACGGCGCGCCGCACACGGCGCACCTGGGCGTCTCGATGCTCGGCCCCTCCATGAGGGGGCGCGGGATCTCGGGCAGCGTGTCAACGTTTGCCATTCGACAGCCTCCTGTCCTTGCCTTGCAGCTCGTACTTGTCGCACATCTCCGACAGGCGGCTCACGATGGCCACCGCCGTCTCCTCGTCGCCGTTCTTGGCCAGGCGGCGTATGAGGTCGCTCTTGCCGTACTGCGTGGTCACGACCACGGGCCTCATGTTCTCGTACCTGTCGTTCACGACGCGGAACACCTGCCCCAGCGTCCAGTCGGTGGGGGACTCCTTGCCCAGGTCGTCCAGCACCAGGCACCCCACGCGGGAGAGCCTGGACAGCACGCCGTCCTCGGTGCCGTCGCCGCCGTAGGTGCCCTTGATGGCGGCCAGCACGCCCAGCATGTCGGTCACCCTCACGCTGGTGCCGCCGTCCACCAGGAGCCGCGCCACGGCGCTCGCCAGGTGGGTCTTGCCGGTTCCCACGGGGCCGCAGATGTACGCCCCGCGCCCTTGCTCAACCTTCGCGGCAATGCCCTCGGCCATGGGGGAGGCGGCTGTCATGAAGCGGGGCTTGATTCCGGCCCGCTCGTAGGCCCGGCGGCGTTTGGCTGCGGCCTCCTCGGCCTTGGCCCTGGCCTCAAGGCGCGAACGCTCGTCGCGCTCCGCCACGGCACCCGGGCAGCCGCACGGCTTCCAGCCGCAGAAGGTGCGGCGGCCAGCCAGCACCACGTAGCGGACCTCCAGCTGCGCCCCGCAGTGGGGGCACTCAGTCGTACTCGGCATAGCCGTCGGCCTCCTTCCGGGTCCTCGGGCTGCGGTTCACGTAGTCCTCGAACTTCGGCGAGAACAGCGTGGAGGGCCGCAGGTACTTGGCCATTTTCGGGTCGTCCGCCCACTCGGCTGCCATCGTGTCGATGACGGCCAGGAAGTCGGGGAGGCGGTAGCCCTCGGCCCAGCGGGCGTGTATCAGCCTGCGGGTCTTGGCGCTGCTTGAGCGGTAGCGGGTGCCGGCTGCCTCGTTGAGCGCATGCACGATTTCGTCAAAGGGGATTAAGGGGTTATCTATATACTCAACCTCAACCTCAACCTCTGCATTGCCGCAACTCGATGCGCCTGCATGTGCATCCGCATCTGCTTGCGCATGTGCGACTGCATCTGTATCCGCATATGCTCCCGCATGTGCTTGCGCATCGGCTTGCGCCCGTGCCGCCGCATCGTCCACCGCGTCTTCCTTCCCCGGCCTGTTGCCCCAGCGGGCGTTGGCCGCCTTCCTTGCGCGCTCGCTCTTCTCGTCGCCCATGTCGAGCCTGCCCTTGAGCACCAGGAAGGTAGGCAGCCACGCGGGGCTGCCCTGCGGCTCCTTGCCCGTGAACCGGTACTCGACGATGGCGTAGATGAACGGCGCGCGCTGCTTCTCGGGCATGGCCTGCGCGGCCGCCCAGAAGTCGTCGTGTATAACCATGCCCATAGTGTTGCCGTCGCCTTCCCTAAAACGGGATATCCTCGTCGTACAGATCGGGCATGGCCTGCTGCTGCGGCGCGGGCTGCTGTGGCGCGTACGCCTGCTGAGTGGCCGGCTGCGGCGCGTAGGCGGGCTGCTGCGGCGCAGGTGCCGGGGCGGGGCGTCCCTGGCCGTACGTGCGGGCCTGCGGCGCTTGCGGGGTCGCCTGGGGCGCGTACTGCTGCGGCGCGTAGCCCTGCTGCTGTTGCTGGCTGCTCATGAACTCCAGCTCGTCCACCACGACCTCCAGCGCGCTGCGCTTCTGGCCGGTCTGCTGGTCGTTCCAGCTGCGGTAGCGCAGCTTGCCCTCGATGGCCACCTTGCTGCCTTTGGCGAGGTACTGCGCCAGCTTCTCGCCGCGGGTGCCGAACAGCGTGCAGTCCACGAAGTTCGGGTAGTCCTCCCACTGCCCGGTCTGCTGGTTCTTGCGGCGGTCGTTGACGGCCACGCCCATGGACAGCACGGACATGCCGCCAGACGTGGAGCGCAGCACGGGGTCGCGGGTCAGGTTGCCGGATATGCACACGCGGTTGATGCTCATAGATACCCTCCTTGGGTTACGTCCCCGCTGTTCCAGATGCGGGTGATCTGCGCGTCTACCATGCGGATACGCAGCTTGATTACGTTGATGGCCTCCTGCGAGGCCTTGTAGATGGCCTCGGAGCAGTCGCGGCGGCGCTTGGCCTCCGCTATCTGCTCCTGGCCCCGGCACACGTCGCCGATGATGGTGACGGGCGTGCCCTTCTGGCGCTCGTTCAGGATGGCGATGCGCAGGGCCTTGCGGTACTCGGCCTCGTTCTCGGCGTACTGGCAGCCCGACTCCTTGCAGGTCTTCAGCTCGGCCTCCAGCCTGTCGGTCAGCTCGTCCAGCTCCTCGGTGAGCGCCTGCATCTACTCCACCTGCCAGTCGGGGCGCGGGCAGCACGGGCTGTTGGCCACGAACTCCATGTACTGCGGCATGCTGGCGAACTGGTAGCGCGCCCCGCAGCTGCGGCAGTGGGCCGTGAAGGGGCCGTCTGCGGGCGGCTGCTTCTCCTCGGGCGCGGGCTGCTCCTCCATGGCGTCGGGATCGCTCTGCCCGTCGATGGCGAACGCGCCGCACAGCGCGTACTTGCGGGCGTAGCTCGACGCCATGCCGGTCACCTGGGCGTCGTCCGAGCCCTTCTTGTGCTCGTCCTCGCGGGCGTAGGCGCTCACCTGCAGCAGGCCCTCGCCGCCCTCGGCGGGGAACACGCACGCCGTGGACTTCACGTAGTAGCGGTCGCCTATCTGCACCAGCTCGTCGGTCATGAAGAACGCCAGGCCCTCCTTGGCGCACGGCTCCTTCAGCGCGGCCACTATGTCCTCGTAGCTGCGGTAGCTGAACTTGCCGAAAGCGTTGTACTTGGCCTTGGGCACCACCACGGCGCGCTGCACGCGGGCAACGGCCGCCATGAGGTCGATGGACTGCTGTTCCTGGGTCATGCTAGTAGCCTCCGTTCATTCGCTCGTAAACCTGGCCCACCGTGCCGTGCATGATGGTGCCCACGACGCCCTGCGCCTTGAGGGCCGCCGCGACGCCCTGCATCTGCTCGCGCGTGGCGCACGGCACCACGACCGTCCACGGGTCGCCCGCCATGGCCACGGGTGCCGGTGCGGGCGGCGCTGGCGGCACCGGGGCGGGCATGGGCGCGGGCTGCGGCTCGGGCTGCGGCTCGGGCATCTGCTCAAGCGGCTGCGGGAACTCTGCGGGCTGGCATTCCGCGGGCTCGGGCACCGCTTCGGGTTCGGGTTCGGGCTCTTCCACGGGTTCCGGCTCCATGGCCGCCTTCAGCTCGGCGATGCGCCGGCGCTCCTCCTCGGCCTTGTGCGCCGCCGTTATGGCCGCGCCCAGGTCCAGGGTGGCGAACAGCTCGCGCTCGGCCTCGTCGTAGAACGGCTCGCCCTGGAACTGCGCCTTGAGGGTTTCCCAGTCCTGGGCCAGGCGCTCTACCTTGGCCTCCAGGGCCTTGAATGCCTTCACCTCGCCGAAGGTCTTGTTGGTCCACTGCTTCTCGTGGAAACGCTCATAGGGCACGACGGGGGCCAGCAGCCCGGCGAACTCCTCGTAGTGCTCCCGCAGCTTGGCGTACGCGCGCAGCTGGCGCTCCTCCTCGGCCTCGTCCAGCTGCGCCTTGATGCCGTCGGCTGCCTGCTTCGCGATGCCAGCCACGGCCTTGCACCTGTCCTCGAACGCGGCCAGGGGCTTCGTGTACTCGCGGCTCACGGCCTTGCGGCGCTCGTCTATCTCCTTGGCGATGCCGTTGAGGTAGGCGCGGTCGCGCTTGGCGGCCTTCACGTTCTCGTCCTTGCCCATGTCGTAGGTCGCGCCCTCGTAGTCGGCCACCAGCCTGCGCACGTGCGCCTCCAGGGCGTCGAAGTTGGCCTCGATCACGGCGGGGGAGTACGCCACGGTCAGCTCTGACGCCTCCTCGGGCTCGATGATCTCGGCCTCAACTGCTTCGCTCATTTACTCCTCGCTTCCCAGGCGCGCCATGCACGCCTCGTAGGTTTCCGTCTCGGCCGCGTTCGGCTCGTAGCCGTCGGCCTTCATGGCCCCGTAGATGATGGTCACGTTCTCGACCGTCGCTCGGTTGAGGTACACGGAGCTGCCGCCTTCCATGAGGCTCCAGGCCGTCCAGCCGCTCATGTTCCACGCTGCCCGCCAGCCCATGGCCACGGCCAGCTCGGTGGGCGTGCGGTCGATGGGTCGTCCCAGCAGCTCCTCGAACGATTCCACGGCCTCGGCCTCCATGGCGAACGCGGTCAGCGCCAGAGCCGTGCGGCGCATCGACTTGAGGTCGCCCGCGTGGGCGGCAAGCCACTCGCGGCGGGCCTTCGCGCCGTCCTCGTAGGCGGCCTGGAAGTCGGCCTTGCGCTGGGCTGCGGCCTGTGCGGCCTCGTCGGCCCCCTCGGCCACCGGCGCCAGCAGGGTCACGCCGAACGACGTCTCCTCGGCCAGAAGCCCCGCGCCCGCGTTGTCGGCCACGTAGGCGTCCAGCGCCGCCAGGTCGGGGCGGTAGTCGGAAAACGTGCGGCATGCGGCGAAGCCCTCGGGGCATTCGTCGACGAACTCGACGCCCGCGTCGGCAAGCACCGCCACCACCTCGGCGCGGTTGCGCCTCTGCTCGGCCTCGGCCTTCAGGCTCGCGTACACGCGCTGCCATTCGGACTGCTTGCAGTCGCGCAGCTCGGCCACGGCCTCGTCGTCGCCCTCGAACTCGGCGATGGCCGCCAGGCGGTCGAGCGTCATGTCGTAGGCGGCGTCCTGCACCCTGCGGGCGGCGCGGCGCGCCTTGGCCACGGTGCCCGCGTCGGTGCGGGCGGCCACGGCCACCTCCTCGTCGGGAATGTCGAGCGCCAGCATGGTCTGCACGCCGCGCGACTTCTCCTCGGCGGTCAGCCCCAGCTTGGCGTCGGTCTCCACCATGGCCTTGGCGGCCTCCACGCGCGCCAGCTCGGCGTCGTCCAGGTCGTCGTAGACCTCGGCCAGGAAACGCTCGGTGCCGATGGCCCTCATGGCGCGCACGCGGCACTCGCCGTCGATGATCCAGTAGATGCCGCCCTCCTTGTACAGGATGGGCTTCATGACGGGCTGGCCGGGGTTGAGGCGGTTGGCCTTGAACTGCGCGGCCAGGCCCGCGATGTGCTCGGCGCTCTCCCTGGTGGTGAAGTCGCGCGGGTTCATCGGCTCGCCGTCGGCGCGCTCGTAGGGGTACACGTCGCAGATCGCGACCTCCTCTAGCGATTGCATGCGCGGGCCTCCTGGTCTACGACCACGCGGCACTCCATGCCCACCAGGCGGGCGCGGCACGCCACGCGGGCCACCTCGCCCATGAGCGCGATGCGCTTGGTGGGCACGGGGCCGTTCTTGATTTGCGCGGCCATGCAGGCGGCCCCCATGTTGAACGCCTGGCGCATGGCGGCGTCGAAGCCGCCGTCGCCCGGCTCGGGCACGGGGACGGCACGCTCGATGCGCTTCAGGATGCTGTCCACCGTCTTGTCCGCGACGGTCTTGCTGATGATTTCCGTGAGCATTTGGGTCTCCTAACTGGGAAAACTAAAAGTGATAAAAACTTTTCAGGATTTCGGAACTTTTTTCTCTATGCGCTCCTTGCGCTTCTGCGCCGCCTTGACCCTGCGGTACAGGTAACGGCACAGCCACCGCTCCATGGCCTCGTCGTGCGCCTCTGCTGCCTTGTCGGCGGCGTAGCGGCTCATGCCCGAGGTGTCCGGGGCCTGCGGCATGGGGTCGGCGCGGCTCTCTCGGCCGCACTCGGTGCGCTCGTAGGTGCGGCGCTCCTCTGCGGTCAGCCTCGGCAGCAGCTCGGCTATGCGGGCCTCTATGGTCTCAAGCTGCTGCTGGCGTCTGCACGGTTCGCAGATGCCGTCCTTGCCGAGGGTCGCCCTGCGGCACCCGCACGACGGGCACAGCTCCAGGCGGTGGCGGTAGCAGCGCAGGGACACGTGGCCGCCGCTGGCGTTGATCACGCGCCGCGCGTTATCCAACTGGTTCTTGGACAGCCGCAGCTCGCGGCGAATCTCGCGGGCGGGCACCTTTCCCGCCAGCTCGGCTATGCGGTCGAGGTCGGCCTTGCGCCACGCCCTGTGTGGCCTGCCCTTGTCTCGGCGGGTCACTCGTCACTCACCTCCACGACCACGCGGGGGCGCGCCCTGTCGGTGAGCACCCTGTCGGGGCACTGCTCCACGTACTTGCGGGAGTCGTCCTTGATTACGCCCGCCGCCACCAGGCCGTCGAGCACGAACTTGCGCGCGAAGCCCACGTTGTCGGCGTCGCGGCGCATGTCGGGCTCGTAGAACGTGGTGCGCACGGTCACCCGGCGCTCGAAGCGCGGCGCTCGCTGCTGCATGGCCGCCGCCCTCACGCGCGCCGTCTCGCGCTTCTTCATGGCCGCCGCCTTGTAGCGGTTGGCGCGCTCGGCGCTGATGTAGTCGTTCAGGCTCGGCATTCGGCCCTCGACCGTGACGGTGCACCTCATTGCGCGCCCCTGTCGTAGATGCCCTGCGCCTCGGTTAGCGTGGAGGCGGCGAAAACGGCTGGGCCCACGATGGCCTCCCACGTGCCCACCAGGTCCACGGAGTCCACCGGCGTGCGGCGGAAGCTCACGGCGGCCAGCATGGAGGGGCGCTGCAGCACCATGTAGCGGGACAGCACGCTCCACAGGTTGTGGTCGCGCTTGAACTCGCTGGCCTCGCTCACGGTCATGCCGTTCTGGCACGCCAGGGTGTACACGTTGTCGCGCTGGATGACGTGGCCCTCCAGCATCAGGCGGTAGCAGATGCGGCGCAGCTTCGCCCATGTATCGGGGTTCGAGGCAACCCAGCCGCACGCCTTGGCCACGAGGGCCTGGGCCTTGGCGTCTACCTCGGCCATACTGTTGCCTCCAGCGCCCATGTGGCGGCGATGCACGCGCAGACGAACAGGGCGGCGAAAACGGCCTGCAGCCTCTCGCGGCGCTGCTCGGGTGTTACACTGGTCTCGGTTCGGAAGTGAACCGTTGCGGTGCGCGTCTTTCGCTTGCCGGCTGCGACGCGCACCCTCTTTCCCTTGATCTTTTCCATTCCTGGAACTTCCTCTCGTTCTCTGGGTCCTTGTAGAACTCGCGCATCATGGCGGCGCACTCGTCGCACATGGCGCGCTGTATCGGGGTCATTCGCCCGCGACGCCCGGCAGAAGCAGCGGGGCGTCCTCGTAGGCGACCTCACCGGTGTCCCTATCCACGAACATCACCTCCTGGTCGTCGTACACGTGGATGTTGAGCATCTGCCCCGTGAACTCCACCAGCTTGGGGATGAAGTCACGGAACTTCGGGTCCAGCTCAAACTGCAGCACGCACTTGCCGCTCTTCACGTTGAGGGCGGTGAACCCCCCCCGTACGGTCACCTCGTTCAGCATGGCCTACTCCTTCTCGTCGTACGCGGTGTCGCGCGCGATGGTCTTGAAGTCGGTGCTCCAGCCCTTGCCGTTCACGCTGAACTGCACGGAGCTGTAGACGTTGAACTGCATGCCGCCGAGCTCGAACCAGGTCGTGCTCGCCTCCAGAAGCTCGATGCCGCTCGTCTGGAAGCCCCACATGGCCGCGATGCGGCGCTTGAGGCTGACGTGCGTCTCCTCCATGCAGCCGTTCTCGGCCAGCTCGAAGTTGACGGCCACGCGCTTGCGGTCGTCGATGAGGTGGTCGAGCGTTTTGCCGATGATCTCGGCGGCGAACTCGGGCTGGTGGCTCTTGGTGGTCATGGTTTCTCTCCTATCTATAGGTTTAACTATCGTTGCTGCCGAAAAAAATATCAGCCACACGCACGCCGAAAAGTTTTGCCAGTTTTTTGGCGTCCTCGATAGTCACGCTATCGGGGTTGCTTTCCATCTTAGCGTACGTGGGCCGCGAGATGCCGAGAAGGCCAGCCACGGCCTCCTGTGAGTACCGTGCCTTCTTGCGCGCATCAACCAATTCCATCGAATCACCTCCTTGCTTGGTATGCCTAAGACTATAACCAAACATATAGTGACTGTAAAGAAGATTTGTCATATTCTGTAAAAAGATTTTAACGGTCGCAGCGGAAGGAGGACACGTGAGCATAGCCGAGAACATCCGAAGGATTAGGACGCAGCACGACATGACGCAGGAGGAGTTCGGCAAAGTTGCCGCCGTCTCCGCTATGGCCGTATCTCAGTGGGAAAACGGGCGAGCAGTGCCTCGCATGGGCGCAGTTCAGCGTATTGCGGATTATTTCAATATCAGTAAAGGCGAGGTTATTGACGAGGGAACAGATGGCGTTGTTTTGCCCGCCGGTGCCATGCCCGTGGTGGCCAGCAGCGCCACCGTGCCGCTGCTCACGCTCGGGCGCGTGCACGCCGGCGCGCTCGCCGACGAGGAGGAGATAGCGCACCGCGTTGAGGTGCCCGCCTCGGTGTGCGCCGGGCATCCGCGCGCATTCGCCCTGGAGGTCGAGGGCGACTGCATGAACCGCGTCATACCCGAGGGCAGCCACGTGCTGGTCGACCCCGACCGCCAGCCCGCCAACGGGTCCATCGCCGTGGTGGAGACCGAGGACTACCGCGCGGTCATGCGCCGCTGGTACAAGGGCAGCACCAAGCTGATGCTGTCGGCGGATAGCTTCGAGGACTACGAGGACATGATTTTCGGCATGGACGACGGACCCGTGCGCGTGATCGGCACGGTGGTGTGGTTCCAGGCCGCCGACGAGATGGAGTAGCCGTGGGCGGGCGCGCGGCGATATACGCCCGCTTCTCGAGCCACAACCAGCGCGGCGAGTCCATAGAGATACAGGTGGAGAAGTCCCGCGCCTACTGCGCCGAGAACGACCTGCGCGTGGTGGCCACGTACTGCGACTTCGCGCAGACGGGCACCAACACCGACCGCGCCGAGTTCCAGCGCATGATGGCCGACGCCAAGCGAGGGCTGTTCGATTTCGTGGTCATATATAAAGTTACCCGAATCATGCGCAACCGCGACGAGATGGCCATGGCGCGCATCATACTGCGCCGCTGCCGCGTCGAGATACTGTACGCGGGCGAGGACATTTCGGACGGCTCGGCGGGCGTGCTGCAGCTGGGCATGCTGGAGGTGCTGGCGGAGTACGAGAGCGCGCTCGACGGCGAGCGCATACGCGACGGCATACAGAAGAACGCCGAGCGGTGCATGGCCAACGGCTGCGTGCGCTACGGCTGGGACATAGTGGACGGGCGCTACGTGGTCAACGAGGAGGAGGCCGCCGCCATCCGCCTGGGCGTGCGCATGGTCTTGTCGGGCAAGTCGGTGGCCGACGTGGTGCGCGCCTGGGAGCCGTACCGCACCAAGCGCGGCGGCAAGTGGCGCTTCCAGACGGTGCGCCGCATACTGATGCGGCGGGAGAACGGCGGGGAGTACCGCTACGCGGGCGTGGTCGTGCCCGGCGGCATGCCCGCCATCGTTCCCATGGATGACGAGGAGAGGGTGATACGGATGCTTGAGGACTCGCACAGGCCCCGCGCCAAGACCGAAGCGTGGGACTTCCCGCTCACGGGCAAGCTCTACGACGGACGCGACGGCGGGCTGATGACCGGCACCAGCGGCACGGGCAAGTCGGGCAGGCCCTATCACTACTACCGCTGCCGCAGCTGCGGGCGCACCGTGCGCCGCGATGTCGTGGAGAAGCGCGTGGCCGACGCCGTGCGCGAGGCCCTGGGCAGCGCCGACAGCCGCGAGCGCATCGCTCGCATGCTGGCCGACGCCGAGGAGGAGCGCGCCGACGAGAAGCCCTTGAGCGAGACCATAAAGGGCGAGCTGGCCAAGATCGAGACGGCGTTCTCCAACATATGGGCGGCCATCGAGTCGGGCATCGCGCCGCCGGGCGGCAAGGAGCGCATAGACGCGCTGAAGCAGCGGCAGGCGCTCCTCAAGGACGAGCTGCGCACGGCCGAGGCCCTTGAGGCCGCCCGCCTTGACTACGACCGCGCGCTGTTCTGGCTTGAGGGCATGGCCGCCGCCGAGGTGGACGACGCGCTGCTTCTGCGCACGTTCGTGGCGCGCGTGGTGCTGGGCGGCCCCGACGATGACGACGGCCTGCGCGTGGCGTTCACGTTTGACGATTCTGCCGGCTTGGGCGATAATCCGTCGCTGCCTGGCGCTATAGATCCAGGTGGCGAGGTGTTCGACCGAATGAACGCCAGCTCCACCATATGTAACAGGCAGGTAGATATGTATATCTACCTGCCTTTTTATTTCTAGTCCGTACCGCGGAGAATCGAACTCTATGCAGGGCGCGAGCGTTAAGCAAACGCGAAGCGTTTGTAGCGAGCGGACGAGGACGCCGGCAGGCGGCCGAAGCCGGTGCGGATTTGCGAAGCAAATACGCGGATTCTCCGCGCAAAGCCTCGACTGGATATAGATTCGATGCCGACCGGATGACAGCCTGCCGTGTCCCGCGCGGACGGATCCCCTCCACCCGCGGAGAATCGAACTCTATGCAGGGCGCGGGCGTAAAGAAAACGCCTCAGTGACTCAGACCGGGACACGCTTTCCCAATGGCAGCTCAAGCGGAAAGCGCATCCCGGAATCTAAGCTCGGAATGGGATTCATTTTCCGGATGTCGCCTCAAGCGGAAACTGCAACCCGGAATCGAGCCGTAGAGCGGGACGCGCTTTCCCAACGGCAGCCCAGGCGGAAAGTTCATCCCGGAATCCGCGCTCAGACCGGGATACACTTTCCGCTTCACCTGCCGCCTCGAAAAACCTGCGCGCCCTCCATCCCAAAACTGGGTAGAAGAAGGCCAAAACGCAATCGCAGGAGGTCAATATGACTGCAGAAGATAAGGCAAAGAACGCCGGCAAGGTCGCGCTCGTCTTGGAGGGTGGCAGTTTTCGTGGGCAGTTTACCGCCGGCGTGCTCGACGTTCTCATGGAGGCCGGTGTCGAAATTCCGGCGGTGTACGGCGTTTCGGCCGGTGCGCTCAACGGCGTCAACTACAAGTCGCACCAGATCGGTCGCACCAACCGTGTCAATTTGACCTTCTGCAACGACAGCCGCTACATGGGCGCCGCGTCGTTTGCGTCCACGGGTTCCATCGTGGGTTACGACTTTATCTTCAACGACGTCCAGGACCGCCTGGATCCTTTTGATAACGAGACGTTCGACGCCAGCCCTATCGAGATGTACGCCGTCGCGACGGACATGCTCTTTGGAACCGCTGCCTACCTGCCGGTCAAAAGCGCCGTGCTCGACCTCGATGCTGTGCGCGCCTCTACCTCGCTGCCGCTGGTGACGCCGCCGGTCGAGATCGACGGGCACAAATACGTCGACGGCGGTGTAGCCGATTCGGTCCCTATCGAGCATGTGCTGGAGGAGGCCGGTTTCGAGCGCGCGGTTGTCATTGTCACGCAGGACCGCTCGTACGAGAAAAAGCCCTACGAGTTTATGCCTGCCGCGCGCGCCCGCTATGCCGACTACCCCTACCTGCTCGAGGCTATCGAGACGCGCCACGACCGCTATAACCTCCAGCGCATGCACCTGTGGAAGTATGAGCGCGAGGGCCGTGCGTTGGTCGTCGCTCCGCAAAAGCCGGTCGAGGTCGGCCATGTCGAGCACGATCCGGCAAAGCTTTTGGACCTGTATATCCAGGGCCGTCAGGAGGCAAAGCGCCTGCTCGCGGAAATCCAAGAGTTCGTTGAGCGCTAGCGATAGCGAACCCTCAAAAAATGACAACAGCTAAAGAGCTGGAAAAATTATGGCTCGTGGATGACATGTGCAGAAACTCTGGTCGGAGCCAAAATACCTGTTGACTCGTACGGCGAGCGGGGTAATATGGACGGGTTACTTGCAGAGCCCCGTGAATCTCTGTAACAACACGTACTGTACATGGAGGAGTCTAAGTGATTTCGAAATCGACTCACTACGCCAAGCAGGGCGAGGTCCAGCGCAACTGGGTTCTCGTCGACGCCGATGGTGCTGTCCTGGGCCGTCTTGCCACCCAGATCGCAATGATCCTGCGCGGTAAGAACAAGCCCCAGTTCACGCCCAACAGCGACTGCGGCGACTTCGTTGTCGTCATCAACGCCGATAAGGTCCAGCTTACCGGTAACAAGGCCGACACGAAGACCTATTATCGCCACAGCGGCTACAACGGCGGCCTCAAGGCTGAGAGCTTCCGCCAGGCTATGGAGAAGCACCCGGAGAAGGTCATCGAGCGCGCCGTTCGCGGTATGCTGCCCAAGACCACCCTCGGCCGTGCCCAGATGACCAAGCTTAAGGTCTACGCTGGTGCCGAGCATCCGCATGCTGCCCAGAACCCCACGAAGATTGAGCTGGAGGCTTAAAGATGGCTGAGAACACCGTTGTCTACCAGGGTACCGGCCGTCGTAAGAACGCCGTCGCCCGCGTCCGTCTCGTCCCCGGCACCGGCAAGGTGACCATCAACAAGCGTGACGCCGAGCAGTATTTCGGCCGTCATCAGCTCGTTGAGAACGCCCTTGCTCCCTTCAAGGTGACCGACACCGCCGGTCAGTTCGACGTTATCGCTCTGTGCGATGGCGGCGGCATCTCCGGTCAGTCCGGCGCTCTGCGCCTGGGCATCGCTCGCGCTCTTCTGAACGCTGGCGACTACCGTGCTGACCTCAAGAAGGCCGGTTTCCTTACGCGCGATGCTCGCGTGGTCGAGCGCAAGAAGTACGGCCTCAAGAAGGCCCGCCGCGCTCCCCAGTTCTCCAAGCGCTAAGGTTTTATCTCCTTTCGAGATACAATGTACAAGCGGGGCCTGCCGATTCCTCGGCGGGTCCCGCTTTTCTTTTTCGACTAGGGTGGGCGGTTGTATATCGCCTGCTAGGGAAGGAGCAATCCTATGCCCCAGAACATCTTCGGTACCGACGGCGTCCGTGGCGTCGCCAATGCCGACCTCTCGTGCGACCTCGCGTTTCGCCTGGGCCGCGCGGCGACCAAGTTCCTTGGTCCGGATATTTGCATCGGCCGCGACACGCGCCTTTCGGGCACCATGCTCGAGAGCGCTCTGACCGCCGGCATTATGGCCGAGGGCGGCCGTCCGCATTGCTGCGGCGTCATTCCCACGCCCGCCGTGGCGCTGCTCACTGTTCAAAACGAGCTCGACGGCGGCATTGTCATCTCCGCTTCGCACAATCCGCCGGAGTTCAACGGCATCAAGTTCTTTAGCCGCAAGGGCATGAAGCTTCCCGATGCTGTCGAGGAAGAGATCAGCGCCTGGGTCATGTCCGAGGAAGCCATGGCTGCCGACACGCTGCCGACCGGTGCCGGCGTGGGCCACATCATCAAGATGAAGGACGCTCGCAAGGCATACGTCGACCACGCCATCGATACGCTTGATGGCCTGAGGCTCGACGGCCTAGTCGTTGCCGTCGACTGCGGCCACGGTGCTTCTTGCCAGACCACGCCCGCCGCGCTGCAGCGCCTGGGCGCCACGGTCCATGCCATCAACACCGATTACTGCGGCACTGACATTAACGTTGAGTGCGGCTCTACGCACCTCGAGCCCCTGCGCGAGCTCGTGCTGCGCACCCATGCTGATATCGGTCTGGCCCACGACGGCGACGCCGACCGCGTACTGTTCGTGGACAGCGAGGGCAATGAGATCGACGGTGACTACATCCTGGCTATCTGCGGTTCTGACCTCGCCGCTCGCGGCAAGCTCGCCAACTCCGAGATCGTCTCGACCGTCATGTGCAACCTTGGCTTCTCCATCGCTATGAAGGAGCAGGGCTTCGAGATGGTCCAGACCGCCGTGGGCGACCGCTACGTTCTGGAGCGCATGCTCGCGGACGGCGCCGTCATCGGCGGCGAACAGTCCGGCCACATCATCTTCCTGGAGCACAACACCACCGGTGATGGCCTGGTGACGGCTCTGCAGCTGCTGGCCGTGCTCAAGCGCACCGGTCGTACCCTCACCGACCTTGCCGGCATTATGAAGAAGTACCCGCAGGTACTCGTCAACGTGCATTCCGACAACAAGGCCGGTCTGGACGATTGCCAGCCCATCTGGGATGCCGTCGCTGCTGCCGAGAAGGAGCTTGACGGCCGCGGCCGCATTCTGGTGCGCCCGAGCGGTACCGAGCCGCTGGTCCGCGTGATGGCCGAGGCCGAGACGCACGAGCTGACCCAGCGCGTTGTCGACGACATCGTCGAGGTTGTCAAGCGCGAACTTCCCTAATGGTCAAAAACCGTTGCCAAGTGGTAAACTGTTAAGGTTATTTTGATTGATTGGTATGTCCGAGGGGGAGCATGTTCACTAAAGTCCTAAGGTCTTTTGGTATGCGTGGTCGAGTCCTTACGCTGGATGCTCCCATCTCGGGCGACGTCATTCCGCTTTCCGAGGTAAACGACCAGACGTTTGCCACCGGCCTTTTGGGCCAGGGCGTGGCGATTCGGCCCACCGGAACGCGTGTGATTGCACCGGCTGATGCCAAGGTCGAGGCTATTTTTCCCACGGGACACGCCGTTGCGCTTAACACGGTCGATGGTCTGGACGTGCTTATCCACGTTGGTTTGGACACTGTTCAGCTCGAGGGCAAGCACTTTACCGTACATGCGCAAGTGGGTGACATCGTCCATAAGGGTGATGTGCTCATTGAGTTCGATCGCGAGGCAATTGCTGCCGAGGGCTACGATGTGACGGTTCCCATCTTGGTGTGCAACTCCGTTGAGTTCTCGAGCATCAAGGGCTCCGTTGGCGTGCATGTCGAAGAGATGGACCAGCTCATCGTTGCTCGCGAGCGCTAGCAAGTGCGCGTGGCCATTAGCCTACAATTCAAACACGTTTACGGAGGGCGCCCTTGAAAGAGGACGCCCTCAGTGGCAAGATGGGATTTGTCCGAAGCTAAAAGGCTTTGGGTCACCGTGGACGGGCAGGGGCCTCGACGCGGCTAGACACGAGACACATACATTACGCGACCTCGCCCTGGTGGCCGCACACGTTGGTTGCGGCCGACGCGGGCCGCGGGCAAGTGCTTGTAAGGGAGCCTTGCCTCTCTTGTACGAGAAAGGACGCGTAATGAAGATCATTAAAGCTAAAGACTACGAGGATATGAGCCGCAAGGCCGCTAATATCATCTCGGCCCAGGTTATCCTCAAGCCCGACTGTGTGCTGGGTCTTGCCACCGGCTCCACCCCGATCGGTGCCTACAAGCAGCTCGCTGCTTGGTACAAGAAGGGCGACGTCGACTTTGCCGAGGTCAGCACCTACAACCTGGACGAGTATCGCGGCCTTTCGCACGACGATCCCCAGAGCTATCACTACTTCATGCGTGAGAACTTCTTCGATCACATCAACATCGACCTGAACAACACGCATGTGCCCGACGGTTCCAACCCCGACGCCGCCGCTGCCTGCTCTGAGTACGACAAGATCGTCGCCGAGGCCGGTTACCCGGATCTGCAGCTGCTCGGTATTGGCAACAACGGCCACATCGGCTTCAACGAGCCCGATGACCACTTCTCCAAGGGCACGCACTGCGTCGACCTCACCGAGAGCACCATTCAGGCCAACAGCCGCCTGTTCGACAGCATCGACGATGTTCCCCGTCAGGCCTACACCATGGGTACCCAGACCATCATGTATGCCCGCATGATCCTGGTCGTCGCCAACGGCGAGGCCAAGGCTCAGGCCGTGCATGACATGTGCTATGGTCCGGTTACGCCCGAGTGCCCGGCTTCGATCCTGCAGCTGCACACCAACTGCGTTGTCGTTGCCGACGAGGCCGCCCTTTCGCTCTGCGAGTAGCGCGAATCCTGCAGCTCGACATAGCCTTGCCTAAGGCCTCCGCTTTGCGGGGGCCTTTTTGCTATCCCATTTCGCCCACTTGACCAAAATCTTGCCGCAAGCTTGACGAATGCCGGATGCCCAACAGCTTGATTCATTCTATATCAGATTCTATGCAAAAATGCCACTAGAAGGTCGTAGACGGTAGCGGGTGCTAGGCGAGTTGAATGACATGGCTGAACCTTGTTCATCTGCGTTACACTGCCGCTTAGATGGGACAAGCTGACAAGCTCATTTACCTGCTTAAAGACCGATTAGTCGGGGGATTAATAACAATCGGCCCTTGCTGTACAAAAACTTGCCGCTTGCGTACCAAAAGACAACCTAAAACACAAGGTCGCTCTATTCATAGCGCGGCTTGTATGGTCTTGCGGCTACAGTGTCCATACGGTCGAGTTGAGGAGCGGGCATGGTAAACGATTTGAGCGGTATAGACGACCTCGAGCTGATGCCGCTGGGCGGAGGCTATATGGTGCGACGCGAACGCTTGATGAATGAGCTTATCGCCAAGGGCCGAAAGGCCGGCATCGTGGTTCTTTATGCGCCCGACGGGTTTGGGAAGACCTCGGTGCTGCTGCAGTACACCCATGAGGTTAAATGCGATCCGACGCGAGGCCCCGTGCGGATTATCGAGGCCGATCGCGCCACTGGGCGCGAGGTGTTTATGCAGCTCGAGGTGGTTACCGAAGAACTCAAAGACAAACCGCATTCCCTTATCGCGATTGATAATGTGCCAAACCTCGATCAGCACGATACCGAGGACCTCATCGACAGGATTCGCGGCCTGCGCGCTATGGGGGTAGGGGTCTTTATCTCCTGCCGTCCTTCAAATCGTCAGTTGATTCATGGGCTGGGCGATTCGGTTAAGATCAATGCGCAGATGCTCAAGGTGCATGCCTATGAGTATTCGGCGTGGGCATCGGCGTTTTCGATCAGCACATCGCTCGACTTTTATCAGCTCACGCAGGGCGTGCCCGAGCTCGTTTCGGCATTGCAGACAGGTCTGTATGGCCAAGGCGACGTAGCCGGCCTGCTCGAAAACGAGATTGTCAACGTGTATGGCGCGGCACTTGCCGATCTGGCTTCACTCGACAATAATGCGCTGTTTTGCGTGGCATGTCTCATGGTTTTGATGGGCGAGGGCAATATCGCAGAACTCGAGGCCTGTGGGGTGAGGCTGTCGATGGTCGACCAGTCCTACTTTGTACGCGACTACCCGATCTTTGGCTTGGACCCCGCCGAGCGGAGTTTTACATGTCTGGGCACGGAGGATAACGGACGCTTGCGTTTGCGTAAGTTGGTGGCCGAGGTTCGCCCCGAACTTGTTCCGAGGGCGGCCCGGATTTTGCTTAAGGCGGGCCGATGCGATGCGGCGATGGGCCTGGCGGACGCCTTTCTGGACCGTGAAGCGGTCCTTGAACTTGCTGGGCAGTATGGGGTCGATCTGGCTCTGACGGGGCACGGGGCCGATATCTGCCGAGCGGCGCTGGGCACGATCGATGCCGACGATCCGGCTCCAGAGCCAACGCCTGCCGAAGCGCTTGGCGTATATCTGGCAGCGGTCAGCGTGTCCAATACAAAGCTCGCTCGCTATATGGCATCGGTCATCGAACGCGGGGGCGAACGGGCGGCCTGCGAAATAGACCCTGTTTCATGGAGGGTGGCCCAGACACTGACGGCTGTTTGCTATGGGGACAACGGGCTTGGGCTTCCTACGAACCTGGCCGTGCCAGAAATCGAGACATCCCATACCGCACTCGATATGTTGTCTGCGCATATCGAGGTCAAGCGCTGCCTGACCGAGCGGGGAAATGACGGCGGCGTTCTACAACAGCTCAAAACGAGCAAGGCCTACGACTGCGAGCTCGACATCGCGGGGATTGTTATACGGGCCGATAGCATGCTGGTGGAGCTCTTTGACGGGTCGTTTGCGGGAACCGACGAGCGCGACGACGAGATGACGGTGGCGCGGGAGGCGCTCGACGTACGTGGGCTTAAGGCGATGGCTATCTGGGTGCGCATGGTGTTGGCGGCACGGCGGCTCCTTTCCGGCTTGCCGGTAACCGACGACGCGGCGTTCAACGAGCTCGATCGTTTTGCCGTGCGCATGCGCGACAACCAGATTCAGCTGTTTGGGCTGTTGCTAGAAGGCTGGCAGTCGCTGGCAGAGGGACGGCCGGTTAATGCAAAGTTCCGTGCGGTCCAAGTGCTCAAACTTGCCGAGGAGTCGATTGCGTACATGCGCGATAACGCATTGCTGCTGGAGCGCGCGGCATATCTGCGTAACACCTCGATGGTTTCGGTGCGCGAGGAAGCGGAGTTGCTCGATATAAGCCAGACGCAGGTTGGTGGAGCGGAGGCCTGGATGGTGGCGCTGCATTTGGCCTGTGCGGGCCGAGACAGCGATCTTGCGGCCTGGATGTCCATGAATCGTGCGGGGATTCTAGAGCCATCGTATCGGCTCTTTGCGCGCCTTGCCATGCATTGTCTGGGCGAGCCGGCGGGCAGGATACGCAAGAAGCTTCCCGTGCGCGAGCTGTCGCGGTACTCGCTGCGCGACGATTTGGAAGGAGAGGGCGAGCGCCTGTTCCAGGCCGGCGAGGTTGAAGCCGTTGATACCATCGACCATATCGAGATTCGCATGTTTGGTGCGTTTCGCGCCGAGCGCGATGGGTTTCCCATCACGGACAAAATGTGGCGTCGCAAGAAGGCGGCGACGCTTGCCGAGCGGCTTGCGCTGGGCATGGATGCGCTCGTCGATCGTGAGACGCTGGCCATGGAGCTGTGGCCCCATGCCGAGTTTAATAGCGCCCGCAACAACCTGTACTCGACGATATCGCGCTTGCGGTCGGCTTTGGGACCGACGCCGGATGGCAAGTCGTGCGTGCTCATCCAAAATGAATGCATTGGGCTCAACGGCGACTACGTCAAGACCGATGTACGGCTGTTTGACCAGATAAGCCGCGAGGTTTTGGGAAATCGCACGGGTGCGCGCGGGCCCCATTTAGTTGAGCTGTGCCTTAAGATTGAGCAGCTTTATGCCGGACCGCTGTATGTTCCCAATGGCTGTAATCCCACCTACTTTTTGCGCATGCGGCGCATTATGCAGTCAAAGTACATCGATTGCATGATTAAGGGAGCAAATGCCGCTCTAGAAGAAAACGATCTGCAGTCGGCGATTTGGCTGGCGGAGTCGGGGCTTCGACAGGAAACGGCGCGTGAGGATATGGTGCGCTGCGCCATGCGCGTCTACAGTGCGGCGGGGCGGCGGCGCGATATCGTCGAGCTGTACAGCGGGCATATGCACCACCTGAGGGAGCAGGTCAATGGCGTGCCCGAGCCCGAGACGCGGCGTCTATACGAGCGCTTGGTGGAGGGGCGGCTCAATCGCGTGCTGGTCGAGCGATAAAAAACGGGCGCCCGAAGTACTTGGGCACCCGTAAGCTTGCTATGTGTTGGATCGCCGGATCATTGGCTCTTAGACGAGCTTGATCTTCTCGATGTCCTTGCGCGAGGACTCGCGATACAGTGAGAACTTGCGGCCGATGACCTGGACGACCTCGGCGTGGCAACGCTCGGCGAGCTCCTCGGCGGCCTCGCGGGCGGAAAGGCTGGAGCCATCGAGCACGGAGCACTTAACGAGCTCGTGCTTCTCCAGGTAGGCGACCGTCTGCTCGACGGTGCCCTCGTTGACATCGGACTTACCGATGATGATGGCGGGGTTGAGGTGATGGGCCATGCTGCGAAGCTGCTTGACCTGTGCTCCTGTCAGTGCCATGGGTTCTCGCTTTCTATGTATGGGGCGCCCCGCGACGGGGCCTTAATTTACGTGAGCTGTCCCACGATAGCGCAGGAACGGTGCGGTGTGGAGCGCGTTTGCCCAGTTCAAAAAGAATGCGGATGCCGAGTGAGTGGGCAGTGCGGGCTGCGAACAGGCTATGAGCTGGGCGCAGAGACCGGCTCCCATGCAATAAACGCCCAACGAACCTTGCGGACATGATCGAGCATATAGCGCCCCTGCGGCACGCCCTTGGAGCCCGGCTCACCGGCATGGGGGTTCTCAATCATGTGTTGAGCGATATAGTCGCGCAGGCGGTCAACCTTATCTTCGTTACCGTGCTCGAGCATGCGGGAGAAGTCTGCCACGCCCGCCTCAAGGCTATCGAAAGTATCGCGACGAGGCGATTCAAAGTATGTAACCTGCGGCAACGCACCCATCTGAATGAGGATATTAAAAGCATACACAAAGCCATTACTGCAGGTAACCGAGGCACCGATGGCGTTCATCAAGTGCAGATCATAGCGCGGGCTGGAGTTGGCGACCATCGTGACAGCGCAACGCCGACGAGCCGTACGGTCAAGCTTGACAAGTGCGCCTTTTAGGTTGGTCGTGGTGACAGAGCGACTGGCAAAGGCAACATCCACCGCTTTCGCGACCGGTCCAACCAAATCCCAATCATCATCCCAAGCAAGCTCAAGCGGTGTAATGCGATCATCGAGCCCATAGTACTCAATGCCGGCATCAAGCGTGCCCAACATGGCAGGGGAGAAATCAGCCGCAATCACAGGATGCCCAGCCTGAGCAAGCGGAATAGCAATCGACCCAGCTCCGCACCCCATATCGAGCACCGACTCGTCGGGCTCAAGGGCCAGCAATTTCATAAAATCCCGGGCATACGGAGCAGTCTCCAGTGGACGAAAATGCCGAGCCCGCTTATCCCATTCAAAAGAATCATCAGCCCGATGCCGAGCGGCCTGCAGACGCATCCATTCGCCATTCCAATCCGCAGAAAGCAGCTCAGAACGAGTATCCCCATCAACCACGGGCCAACCTCCTAGCAACAAAAAAGCGACTCCCCCCAAAAGAAGAGCCGCAACCAGCATATACCAGAAAAGAACCGTTCCAATGCCAAACCGCCGCACCAGCCAAGTGGTGCAGGAGCGAAGCAACTGCAACCGGGATAGACCCCAACTGAGGTCCCGTTGTGCGGGAGCCCCGGGGAGGGCAAATATATAAGGTCGATCGCGAGTTCCGCACGAGCCGGAGAGCACTTAATGTGCTCTCCGTGCGAGTCAGGACTGTCCGAGCAGGCGACCTTATATATTTGCCCTCCCCGGGGCTCCTCGCCAGTCCCCCTCAGCTAGTTCTTGAGCGAGTTCAGCGGAGCCGGGAAGCGTCCACCGCGGTGGGCAAGCACGGTGCCGGCGTTGGGGTTTACCGGCATGATGGGCGCACGGCCGAACAAGCCACCGTACTCGACGCAGTCGCCCACGCCCTTGCCGATGGCGGGAATCACGCGGACGGCCGTGGTCTTGTTGTTGATGACGCCGATGGCCATCTCGTCGGCGATGATGCCGGCGATGGTCTCGACCGGAGTGTCGCCAGGGATGGCAATCATGTCCAGGCCAACGGAGCACACGCAGGTCATGGCCTCGAGCTTCTCGAGCGAAAGCGCACCGGCCTCGACGGCGGCGATCATGCCGGCATCCTCGGACACGGGAATGAAAGCGCCCGAGAGACCGCCCACGCTGGAACTGGCCATGACGCCGCCCTTCTTGACGGCATCGTTGAGCATGGCGAGCGCGCAGGTCGTGCCGGGGCCACCGCAGGTGCCCACGCCGATGATCTCGAGGATGCGCGCGACGGAGTCGCCGATGGCAGGCGTGGGAGCCAGCGACAGGTCGACAATGCCCTTCTCGACACCCAGGCGATGGGCGGCCTCGCGGCTCATGAGCTCGCCGGCGCGGGTGATCTTAAAGGCGGTCTGCTTAATCTTTTCGGCGACTTCCATCATCGATGCGGAATCGGGCAGCGTCTCCAGGGCTGCGGCCATAACGCCGGGGCCTGAGACGCCTACGTTGATGACGGCGTCGGCCTCGCCACCGCCGTGGACGGCGCCCGCCATAAACGGGGAGTCCTCGACCATGTTGGCAAAGCAGACAAATTTGGAAGCGCCGACGGAATCCTGGTCGGCCGTGAGCTTGGCGGCATCGATGATGGTCTGGGCGGCCATGAGCACAGCGTCCATGTTGATGCCGGCACGCAGGCTGGCGACGTTGACGCTGGAGCAGACGCGGCTGGTGGTGGCGAGCGCCTGCGGGATGGACTGGATGACGCGGCGGTCGGCGTCGCCGATGCCCTTCTGGACGAGTGCGGAGAAGCCACCCAGGTAGTCGATGCCGAGGGTCTCGGCCGCGCGGTCGAGGGCATGCGCGATGGGGGTGAGGTCCTCATCCTTGCAGCACGCGGCGATCTGCGCCACCGGGGTGACGGAGACGCGCTTGTTGACGATAGGGATGCCGTACTCGCGCTCGAGGTTCTCGGCGGTCTCGACCAGATGCTCAGCCGTGTGCGTCACGTGGTCGTAGATCTTCGTGCACATGCGGTCGAGGTTCTCGTCGCCGCAACCCATGAGCGAAACACCCATGGTGATGGTCCTGATGTCGAGGTTCTGCTCCTCAACCATGCCGCGGGTTTCCGCGATTTCTGCGGGCGTGATCGCCATTCTTGCGCTCCTATCTGCCAAAACGAGCATAGTCTTATCTATTCTAACGTGCCGCACGTGCCAAGTGGCGCATGCGGCACGTTTTGGTGCTCGGTTGTTTCCGTTGTGTTACCGCCCAAAGACCTCTTCGGCGATACGAGCGCTTTCGGCGGCGTCCTTGGCGTAGTAGTCCGCGCCGATCTGCTTGGCGTATTCGGGGGTGAGTACGGCGCCGCCTACGATGATCTTGACGCCCGGCACCTCGGCATGGAGCAACTTGATGGTCTCCTCCATGGCGACGACCGTGGTGGTCATAAGCGCCGAGAGGCCGACGAGCTTGATGTCACGCTCCTTGACGGTCTTGAGTACCTCTTGCGGGTCGACGTCGCGGCCCAGGTCAAAGACGGTGTAGCCGTAGTTATCGAGCAGCATTTTGACGATGTTCTTGCCAATGTCGTGGATATCGCCCTTGACGGTGGCCACGCAGATCTTGCCCTTGTCGG
>CABTZA010000006.1 GCA_902489225.1 uncultured Collinsella sp. | reverse complement strand
CGCGGGGGGTGCAGCCGCAGGGCGTGCAGCCGCAGAGCGTGCAGCCGCAGAGCGTGCAGCCGCAGAGCGTGCAGCCGCAGAGCGTTTCGCGCTTTCGCCGCGCGAGCGCGATGTGATCGCGTCGCTTGGCTAGCGCGAAACTAATCAGGAAGGAGGCCGCAGGTGTCCAAGAAGGACAAGCCGCTCACGGCGAAGCAGGAGGCGTTCGCCCGCGAGATGGCCAAGCCCCGCGCCAAGCAGCAGGACGCGTACCGCGCGGCCTACGACTGCAAGCGGATGAACTACAACTCGATAAGCTGCGCCGCGTCCAAGCTGATGCGCGACCCACGAATCGCGCACAGAATCCAGGAAATCCGCGACGCGGCCGCCAAGGACTGCCGCTGGGAGCTGCAGGACGCGGCCGCCCCGCTGTTCGAGGTGCTGGACGGCGCGCTGCCCATCTTCCGCCGCCAGGCGGCCGAGGGCAGCATCAACGGCGACGCGCGCCTGGCCATAACCGAGAGCGTGAAGCTGCTCAACGACATGTTCGGCGTGGACGGCGCGAAGGCCGCCATGGCGGAGGCGGGGGTGACCATCGTTGACGACCTCGGTTAGGCTCTCGGACGTCGTGGCCTCCGTGTTCGCCGGCGTGTGGCGCTCCATCAAGGCGCACGAGTTCACGCACTACTGGTTCAAGGGCGGGCGCAACTCCACCAAGTCGTCGTTCATATCCATCGCCATCGTGCTGCTGATCATGCTCAACCCGGAGGCCAACGCCGTCGTGCTGCGCAAGGTCGGCAACACGCTGCGCACGTCCGTGTACGAGCAGATAGGCTGGGCGTGCGACGTGCTGGGCGTGGCGCACCTGTTCGACTTCGGCCTGTCCCCCATGGAGGTGACGTACCGCCCCACCGGGCAGGTCATACGCTTTGTGGGATGCGACAAGCCGAAGAAGCTGAAGTCCGCGAAGTTCCGCACCGGCTACTGCGCCGTGGTGTGGTTCGAGGAGGTAGACGAGTTCGACGGCATGGACGAGGTGCGCAGCGTGCTGGCCACGTTCCTGCGCGGCGGCGACATGTTCTGGGTGTTCTACAGCTACAACCCTCCCCGCTCGGCTCGCAACTGGGTGAACAAGGAGGCGCGCGACCTGGAGGCCCACCCGGGCGAGGACGGGCGCTTCATATGCCACACCACGTACCTGGACGTCATAGACGAGCACCCCGAATGGATAAGCGCCACCGCGCTGGCGGAGGCGGAGCGCAGCCGCCGCAAGACCCCCGACTCCTACCGCTGGCAATGGCTCGGCGAGGTCATCGGCACAGGCTCCGAGGTGTTCCCCGACGAGCTGCTGGACATACGCCCCATCACCGCGGAGGAGCGCGCGTCCATCGCCCTGCGCTCGTTCGGCGTGGACGCGGGCAGCGTGCACCCCTGGGTGTTCATGGAGGCGGGCTACGACGAGAACGAGCGCGTGCTGTACCTGCTGGACGAGGAGAGCCGCCAGGGAACCGAGGCCATCGACGTCAAGACCGCCGAGCTGGTGGCGGCCAAGCTGCAGGCGGCCGAGGACCCCGCCGCCGACGTGTGGTGCGACAGCGCGGCGCGCGGCATGATCCTCTACTACCAGGAGCAGGGCATCGGCGCGCAGAAGTCGCTCAAGCAGGGCCTGAACGCGCCCAAGAGCCGCATCAGGTGGATGCAGAACCTTACGCGCATAGTCATCGACCCCGACCGCTGCCCGCTCGCCGCCAAGGAGTTCCCCGAGTACGAGTACGTGTCGAACGGGCAGGGCGACATAACCGAGACACTGCCGAAGGTGAACGACGACGCGATAGATGCGGCGGGCTACGCCGCAGGACTGTGGATAAGGAGCAACCTCTGATGGAGAAGCGAGGCAACACGGGCTACGCCGAGGCGTGGCTGCGCCGCATGGGATACCAGCCGGACACCCGCATGCAGGGCATGGTGGGCGTCTGGTTCGGCTGGTTCGCGGCGAACAACGGCTGGTACCACTACAGCGAGCGGCGCGGCTTCCGCGTGTACAAGCGCGAGCGCGCCAGCCTGCACCCGGCGGCGCTCGTGGCCGACGAGTGGGCCAGTCTGCTCATGAACGAGAGCACGATCATCTCCAGCACGAGCGACGAGCGCCGCGCCTGGATGGCGCGCTACTTCGCCAACCCCAAGGCGACGGGCGGCGTCGGCGACGAGGGGCACGAGGACGGCCAGGCCGCGCCGCAGCCGACAGAGGACGGCGACGCGCCCACATCGTTCGCCATGGACAACGCCGACTTCATAGCCCGGGCGTTCGCCATGGGCACGGGCGCGTGGGTCATCGAGCCGCGAGGCGTGACCGACAGCGCCTACACGCCCGACGCCGAGCTGCGCATCGTGCGCTACGACGCCACGCAGATAGTCCCGCTCACGTGGAGCGCCGACGACTGCACGCAGTGCGCGTTCGTGGGCCGCGTGGAGGTCGCCGGGCGCGACTACGACCAGTGCCAGGCCCACGTGCTCAAGGGCGGCACCTACCACATCCTCACGCAGCTGTTCGACACCAAGACGCACAAGCAGGTGGCGGTCGAGGGCATCAGCGCCGACATGGACACGCGCTGCACCCGCCCGCTTTTCGCGCTGGTGCGCCCCGCCGTGTCGAACCGCTTCTACGACTACTGCGCGATGGGCGCGAGCGTGTACTGCAACGCCGTGGGGGCCATGAAGGTGGTCGACGAGGCCGCCACCTCCCTGCTCGACCACATTCGCGTGGGCCGCCCGCGCACGTTCGTGGACAAGACCCTCATAGAGTCCAAGACCGACAAGGGGCCGGACGGCAGCCTCACGAAGACCTACTACGCCTTCGGCGAGGCCGACGACACCATCTTCAGCATGAACCCCGGCGACGAGGGGTCGGCCAAGATCCAGACCGTTCAGAGCGACCTCAAGGCCGACGAGAACGCCAGCGCCATCAACACGGGCCTGCGCCTGCTGTCGGTGGCGTGCGGCTTCGGCAACGGCTACTTCTCCTGGGAGTCGCACACGGGCCTGAAGACCGCCAAGGAGGTGGCGGCCGACAACTCGCAGCTGATGCGATCCATCCACCGGCACGAGAACGCCCTGCGCAAGTCCATCGTGCGCCTCGTGAACGGCATGGCCGACGCGTGCCGCAGCATCAGGGGCGAGGCCGTGCCCTACGGCGACGTCACCGTGGACTTCGACGACTCCATCATCAGCGACACGCAGAGCGCGCGCGAGATGGCCATGAGCGAGGTCGGCGCGGGCATCATGGCCCCGTGGGAGTACCGCCGCCGCTTCTACGGCGAGACCAGCAACGAGGCCAAGGCCAACGTGCCCGAGCAGCAGGGCGGCGCGTTCGACATGCTGGGCGACGGGCTCGCCTGATGCTGGGGCCGGACTACATAGAGCACTTCACCGACGCAGCGCAGGGGGCCATGGACGAATACACCCTGCGCCTGGTGTGCATCTACGCCGCGCTCATAGGCTCCATCGACTTCGAGGGCGACAGCGCCTACTCGCAGGCCGCCCGCAAGGCGGCGCTTGCCGCCAAGGACGTGCAGAAGGCCATGAACGAGGAGGGCCGCAGAGCCGCGCGCGAGGCTGCCAAGGCTGCGGCCGAGGCCGTGGCCAAGAGCGCCGAGGCCGACCTGGCCACGCTGGGCACGGCCATGGGCGCGCTGTCCAAGACGATGCAGTGGAGGCTGCACAACTCAGCGCGGGCCACGGCGGCGGGAGTGCAGGACGTCGTGAGCCGCGACAACCTGAAGATGCCCGCCAACGTGCAGCGCGCCTACCTCGAAGTCGTGGCGCAGGCCGTGGCTCGGGTGAACTCGGGCATGGCGGGCTACGAGCAGGCCACCCGCGAGGCCGTGCTGAAGCTGGCGCGGCGCGGCGTGTCCGTCGTGGACTACAAGAGCGGGGCGTGGGCGCAGGCGGACGTGGCCATGCGCCGCCACATTCGCACGCAGGCGGTGCAGGCCGGCAGCCGCAACACGCTGGATCTGCTTGAAGAGATCGGGCACGACCTCGTGCAGACCTCCTCGCACGGCGGGGCGCGCGAGAGCCACGCCAAGTGGCAGGGCCGCGTGTTCAGTCTGTCGGGCAAGTCCAAGAAGTACCCGCCGTTCTACCGCGAGACGGGCTACGGCTCTGTCGATGGCCTGTGCGGCGCGAACTGCAAGCACGACTTCGGCATCTACGTGGAGGGCCAGCAGCTGCGGTACGAGCGCGATCCAGATGGCGGCAACGAGAAGCGCGAGGAGCGATACCAGGCAGAGCAGAAGCAGCGCGAGATCGAGCGAGGCATACGCGCGACCAAGCGAGAGGCGGTCGCCCTGAAGGCGGCGGGGCTCGACGACACCAAGGAGCGCGTGCGCCTGGGCAAGCTGCAGAAGCGCCAGCGCGAGCACATAGCCGCCCATCCCTACCTGTCCCGCGAGCGCACGCGCGAGGCCGCCGTGGAATCGAAGGAGCGCATCTACCCGCTTGCCACGGACAAGACCTGGGTGCGCGAGAAGTTCATGCCGGGCAAGGGCGCGGGCGCCGCCGCAGACGTGAGCCGCCGCGCCGTGAACGGCAGGGCCTACCACGACAAGATGGCGTCCCTTCCCATCCCGAAGCGCGCAAGCGAGGCCGTGTACGCCGAAAGCCGCCGCATCCTGCGCGACCGCGACGGCACGGGCTACGAACGCATGTCCGTCGTGTCGTGGAAGAAGGGCGAGCGCGTCACCGACACCTTCGGGCACGGCCTGAAGAGCCAGGCGTGCGGCCTGACCGCCAAGCAGGTGGAGGCGTGCAGGCGCACCAAGGGCGGCGTGGTGCTGATCCACAACCACCCCATGAGCTCGCCGCCGTCGTGGACCGACATTCGAACGGTGGCGGAAAACGACTGGGTGCGCAGCTCAGTGGTGGCGTGCCACGATGGTACAATCTACGAAATCAAGGTGAACGACCGCAGCGTCGTACAAGCGTACGAGGAGCTGCGAGAGCTGGCGAAAAGAGAGTGCCCGAACGTGGGCGGCGACGTTATCGACCAGCTTGCCACCGAAATGCTCTACGAGCGAAACGAGGAAGCGAAATGGTTCAGGCTGACAAAAAAGAAGTGACGCCAGAGGACTGGGTGCTCGTCATAGATGACAGCGCCTCCGAGTCGAAAGCCGCCGAAAAGCTGACCAAAGAAGAGCGCGAGGAGCTTTTTGCCAAGTCCCGCAAGGTTCTGCGCGACGCGGGGCTGATGAAGTAGACCAAGCGACAACCGAGTAGACGCACGGCATCAAGGCCGCCCATCACGGGCGGCCTTTTCTTTTTCCTGGCGACACCTCGGGGAAGATGCGGTCACGCGATGGGGCGGCGACAACGGCCCCGCACGCGACCGCGGCGACAACGGCGGGCCATCCAAGCGCGCAGGGAAGCGCGAAAACCAAACACGGAAGGAGCAAGCGATGGCGGACGACAACAAGCCCCAAGGCAACGAGGGCGGCGACAGCGGCCAGCAGACCGAGCCCGCGAAGGAGGTCGTGTCCTACGCGAAGTACAAGCGCGAGACCGACGAGTACCAGGAGCAGGTGAAGGCCCTCAAGGCCGAGCTGGAGCAGCGCGACAAGCAGATCGAGGAGTTCACCTCCAAGGCGGGCAACGCCGAGGAGCTGCAGGCCGCGCTCGACAAGGCCAAGGCCGACAACGAGGCGTACAAGGCCGACGCCGAGAAGCGCGAGGCCGACATGCGCCGCGACTTCGCCATCGACACCAAGCTGGCGCAGATGGGGGTGCGCAACGCCAAGGCGGCGCGCGCGATCATCCCGAACATCGCTGACGCGAAGCTGGACGAGCAGGGCAACCTCACGGGCATCGACTTCGAGGCCCTGAAGAAGGACAACGCCTACATGTTCGCCGACCAGCCGCGTTCGAGCGCGGGCGGCGAGCAGAAGGGCGGCGCAGGCTCCGACGGCCTGGCCGACTTCCGCGCAGCTTTCGGACTCACCGACGAATCTTCAAAGGAGTAAATCATGCCAAACAGCATCGAACTGCCCAAGGGCTACGAGAACGTGCTCATGGAGGCGTACCGCAAGGAATCCCTGACCGCAGTGCTTGAGAGCGCCGCGCCGCAGGGCAACATCGCGCAGATGGAGCAGCTGGGCGAGTTCTACTATCCCGTCTACTCCATGGGCGGCCTGGGCGACGTGCAGGCCAACGGGCGACTGCCGCAGAACAGCGGCGCGTCCCTGACTTGGAAGCCCATCAGCGCCAACTACGACCGCGGCACCATCCTGGAAATCGACCAGAAAGTGGACGCCCAGTCCTTCAACCTGGCGTTCGGCAACGCCGCCGCGCACTTCAACCGCACCAAGGTGGTGCCCGAGGGAGACGCGTTCGTGTTCTCCACGCTGTGCGCAGGCACCGGCATCACCAAGGAGCAGAAGACCTACGCCGACGGCGCGGACATGCTCAAGGGCCTGAACGCCGCCATGTGCGACATGGACGAGAAGGAGGTGCCGGAAGAGGGCCGCGTGCTGTTCATCACCCCCACCCTGCTGGGCATGGTGAAGGACCTGGACACCACCAAGTCCCGCGAGGCGCTGGACGGCTTCTCCAGCATCGTGAAGGTGCCGCAGTCCCGCTTCTACAGCGCCATCGACCTTTTGGACGGCACCACCAAGGACGAGGAGATCGGCCACTACAAGAAGGGCACCGGCGCGGTGGACATGAACTTCCTCATCGTCCACAAGGACGCCGTGGTGCTGCGCTGGAACTTCGCGCACGGCAAGGTCATCGACGCCGAGGACAACCAGCAGGGCTTCGGCCACCTGTTCAAGTACCGCAAGTACGGCGTGTGCGGCGTCCGCGAGAACCTGGCGCACTACATCACCGCAGGCATGAAGGCCGCGTAGGAAGGAGGCGCGACATGCGCACCGTTGGACTGGCCTTCGAGAAGGAGGCCCCGAAGAAGGCCAAGCCCGCCAAGGGCAAGGCGGAAAAGCCCGAGGCGAAGGCCGCAGACGAGCAGCCCGCCAAGGGCAAGGCGGAAAAGCCCGAGGCGGCCGAGGACGATGGAAACTAGAGCCCCGACCCACGAGGACTACCTGGCAGCCGGGCGCGGGGAGCTGTCCGCCGAGGAGTTCAAGGCGGCGCTCCCCCACGCCACGGCGGCCGTGCGCGACCTGATCTTCCCCAACGAGCCGGACGGCTCCGAGGAGTGGGCGCGCGCGGTCATGGCGGCCTGCGAGGTCGACGCCGCATACGGATGCTCGGGCGGCATCATGGAGGGCGGCGGCTTTACCGTCGGCTCGTTCTCGTGGAACCCCGGTACCGAAGGGGCCAGCACCTACCGCAGCGACATGGAGGCCGCCGTCCGCCGCGAGCTGCTTGGAACGCCGCTGCTCTACGCGGGCATCGGGGGTACCAGATGATGCGGGTGCCGCGCTCGGCGCGGCCCTCCACCATGTTCGTCAAGGTGCCCAGGGAGGGCGGCTACGGCGGCGAGTTCGAGCAGCCCGTCGAGGTGCGCCGCGTGCGCTTCGAGCCCGTCTCGGCGTGGCTCGTGCGCGAGTACGCCCTGGGCGACGGCGCGCAGGGCCTCGTGATAGCAGACGGCGCGGACAGCCCCGGCATGTTCGACGTGCCCGTGGGCAGCCGCGTGAGCATCGACGGGGGCGAGTGGATGAACGTGGCGAGGTGCACGCCCCGCCGCGCGTTCGGCACCCGTCCCCACCACTGGGAACTGGAGGTGAGGTAGCCATGCCCGCAGCAGTTACTGTCGACCTGACCAAGCTCATGAAGCGTTTCAGCGCGAAGGAGCTGGAGGCCAAGCAGGTGAAGTTCGCCATGAGCGTGGCCGAGGACATGAACGCGTTCACGCCAGAGGACACCAAGCGCATGCACAACTCCATGCAGGCCGCCTCCGACTTCAGGCAGGGCCTCGTCATATGGGACGCCGACTACGCCGCCTACGTGCGCGACCTGCCCGACAGCTCCATCAAGCACGGCAAGAACCCGAGGGCCAAGGCCGACTGGCCGAAGGCCGCGAAGGAAGCGCACGGCGAGGACTGGGAGCGCCTGGCCGTCGACCTCCTGACCGAGGGGGCGTGACATGGCCCCGGACGTGATGGAGGCGGCGAAGGCCGCCATAGAGGCCCTGGGCTACGGCCCGGTGCTCCTCACCCGCCTGGCAGCATCGCGCGGCCACGACGACGCGGTGGTGCTGAGGCCCATGCCCACGGCCGACGCGGTGCGCCACATGGACGGCACCCGCCGTGTCGGATACGTGCTGCAGGTCATCGTGAAGGACACCTCCGAGGCCAAGGCCATGGGCGACGCCTACGACCTGGCCGACGCGCTGGACGGGGCCGACCTGTCCTCGCCCACAGGCTCCTACGGCTTCACGAGCGCGTCGCTGTACACCGAGCCGCAGGAGATAACGCCGCCGGAGGGCGGGCCGTACCTGTGGGAGTTCCGAATCAAAGCGACCATAACCATAGAGAAGGGATAACGATGGCAAAGAACCAAGACCTGGGCTTCGCGCCCAACTACATGAGCGCGCTGGAGATCGACACCACGCCAGACGCGGCCAGCCCCACGTGGGCCATCTTCTCGCGCGGCATCACCGAGGTGAAGCCGACCACCAACGAGACCACCGAGACCAAGGACTACTACGACGGCTACGGCACTCCCACCGACAAGGTGAAGAGCGTGCAGCCGCAGTACGAGGTCACAGGCGACCGCTGCTACGGCGACCCCGCGCAGGACTTCGTTGCCAGCCTGGCGCTTGAGACCGGCGAGGGCCGCACGGGCCACTTCCGCCACACCGACCCCAACGGCGACGTGGTGGAGGGCGACTGCACCTACCTGGGCCTGACCGTCGGCTCGCAGCAGGGCGCGGCGTCCGACCCCGGCGCGTTCTCCTGCACAATCTCGGGCGCTGGCGCTATGCGCTACATCCCCGCCAACAAGCTCAAGCAGCCCACGGGCGTCACCTGCACCGCGCCGACCGGCCCGGCCGTGGGCAAGTCCATGAAGCTCGCGCCGACCGTCACGCCCGCCGAGGCGAACGCCAAGTGCTTCTTCGCATCGGGCAACACCGACGTGGCCACCGTCGACAGCGACGGCAACGTGACGGGCGTGGCCGCAGGCGAGGCGGTCATCACCGTGCGCTGCGCGTCCAAGCCGAGCATCTGCACGCAGGTGAAGGTCACCGTGGCGGCGAAGTAGCCGCAGGCGACACCAGACATAACCTCCTGGACATGGGGGCGCGGGCTAGTGAGCGGCCCGCGCCCCTTTTCTATGCCCGACGCTCACCGCTCACGAAAGGGGCAACAAATGGAACTTCTGAAAAACATCCGCGCGTACGAGGACGTGTTCTTCGAGGACCCCGAGGAGAACCCCGACACGCCGCGCTTCCGCGTGTGGTTCGACGACAAGCACATCGAGGAGTACCTGGCCAAGGTCGGCAACGCCATCGACCGCGCGCAGGCCAACGAGCAGATGGCCCGCGAGGCCGACACCCCCGAGAAGGCGGCCGAGGCCAACGCCGCGCAGGCCCGCCTCATGAAGCGCACCATCTCGGCGTTCATCGGCACCGAGGGCTGGGAGCAGCTGCTCGCGTGGATGGGCGGCGACGAGGGCCCCATCGCGCCCGAGGAGAACATCCGCATCCTGGGCGAGGTCTTCGCCACGTTCCTCAACATGTTGGCGCGCCACGCGACCAGCGAGCAGCTGATGGCGTGCGGCCTTGCATACAGCGAGCGCGCCGATCAGGTCCAGGCGCTCAACCGCGCCCAGCGCCGCGCCAAGGCCAAGCGCAAGAAGAAGGGCGGCAAGTAATGCTGCCAGCCGCGCTCACGGCCGAGCGGGTGCGGCTGCCCGACGGCACGAGCGCCACGCGCTACCCGTGGAACGGCGAGGAGGTGCTGGTGCGCGACGACGCGCTCACGATCATCCGCGTCATCGAGGTGCTGACCGACGAGGGCAAGTCCGACGACCAGCGCCGGGACGAGTTCCTGGCGCTGTTCTTCGTGGACTGGGCGGACGCGTGGTGCGCATGCGACTACGACGCCGCCGAGTTCGTGCGGATGCGCGACGCGGCGGTATGGGACATGTGCGGACTCGACCTGACCGGCGACCGCCCGCACGAGACCCCGCTGTGGGACTTGGAGGAGGACGCGGCGCGCATACGCACCAGCTTCCGCCAGGCCTACGGCATCGAGTGGGACGAGGTGCGCGGTCGCATCAGCTTTGCCGAGTTCGTGGCACTCGTGGGCGGCTGCCCGCAGGACACGCCGCTCGGCGCGGCCATCCACTACCGCAACCCGGCGACCAAGCCGAAGCCAACCAAATACAACAGGCAGGAGGTCGAGGCCTGGAACGCCGCCCACAAGGCGTTCGAACTCGGCAAAGGCCGCAGCTCACACGGCTCTGAGGAAGGAAGCGACGCGGCGATGCGCGATGTGTTCGCCGCGCTCAAGAGAGCGACGAGGTGAGCATGGACGGCAACGTCATCATCAAAGCGGTGCTCGACACCGTTGACGTATCCAAGAACATCAAGGCCCTGGAGCGCGACCTCCAGGGCATCTCCTGGAAGAACATAACCGAGGGCGACGAGAAGGCCGCGAAGCTGTCGTCCTCGTTCAAGAAGGCCGGCACGGCCGCCACGGTGACGCTGACCGCGCCCGTGGTGGCCGCCGGCAAGGCCGTATTCGGCGTGGCCAGCGACTACGAGCAGGCCAACGCCCGCATAGCCGCCGCGTTCGGCGTGTCCGGCGAGGAGGCCGAGCGTTTCAGCGGCATAGGCAAGCGCATATACGAGGGTGGCTGGGGCCAGTCCCTGGACGAGGTCAACGATGCGCTGATCCAGTGCAAGTCCACCCTTCGCGACGTGTCCGACGAGGACCTGCAGACCGTCACCACCAACGCACTCATGCTGTCGGACACCTTCGGCGCAGACGTGAACGAGTCCATACGCGGCACCAACGCCCTCATGGAGGGCTTCGGGCTGTCCGCCACCGAGGCCAGCGACCTGCTGACGGCGGGCATGCAGCGCGGCCTGAACTATACCGACGAGCTGGGCGACAACCTGAGCGAATACTCCGTGCGATGGGGCGAGGCGGGAATGAGCGCCGGCGAGTACTTTTCGCTGCTCGAAGCGGGCACGTCCAACGGCGCGTACAACCTGGACAAGGTGGGCGACTACCTCAACGAGTTCCTGACGGCGCTGTCCGACGGCCGCATGGAGGAATCCATCGGCTCGTTCAGCGAGGGCACGCAGGAGGTCTTCGAGAACTTCAAGAACGGCAGCGCCACCGCCGAGGACATGCTGCAGGCGGTGCTGGGCGACCTCACGCAGATGCCAAACGAGTACGACAAGGCCGCGCTGGCCTCCACCCTGTGGTCCTCGCTGGGCGAGGACAATGCCATGGGCATGATCGAGTCCCTGGCGGGCGTGCAGGACAGCTTCGGCGACGTGGCGGGCGCTGCGCAGCAGGCCCAGGAGGCCGCCTCCGACAGCTTCGCCGTGAAATCGCAGGAGGCCATGCGCGAGCTGCAGGGCTCCATCGAGCCGCTTGGCGAGCCGCTGCTCAACATCGCCACCAACGTGGCCGGCGTCGTCAAGTCGTTCTCCGAGTGGTTCGCAGGCATCGGCGAGGGCGGGCAGACCGCCGTTCTCGCGATCGCCACGATAGCGGCCGCCATAGGCCCGGTCCTGTCGACGGTCGGCACCGTCTTGGACACCGTGCCGAAAATCGGAGCGGCCTTCCAGGTGGTCGGCAAGCTGGGCACCGGCGCGCTGGGGCTCATAGCCGCGCACCCCGTGGTAGCGGCCATAGCGGCCATCATCGCCGCCGTGGTGCTGCTGTGGAACAACTGCGAGGAGTTCCGCGACGCGGTGACCGCCGTGTGGGATGCCGTGTGCGCCGCGTTCGAGGTGGCCACCCAGGTGGCGGGCGACGTGGCCCAAAGCGTCGGCGAGTTCTTCTCGCAGCTCGGCGAGACGCTGGGCGGCGTGTGGGACGGCATCTGCTCCACGGTGCAGGGGGCCATCGACGCCATGGCCGGGTTCTTCCAAGGCCTGGCCGGCACCGCCTCGTCCATCTGGGACGGCATCTGCAACGTGGTGCAGGTCGCCGTGATGCTTCTGGGCGAGATTCTGAACCTGGCCATCGAGACGCTGCTCATACCCTGGAACTTCATCTGGGAGAACTTCGGCGAGCAGCTGACGGCGGCATGGGACGCAATCTGCAGCGCGGTGGGAAGCTACATCGACGCGGTGAGCCAGGTCATCACCGACGTGGTGACGGCGCTCTCCGAATGGTGGGGCGCGACGTGGGAAGGCATCAGCGGCACCGCCAGCGCCATATGGGAGGCCATCTACGGCGCGGTGAGCGCATACATCCAGTACGTTAGCGACGTGATAGGCGCAGCCCTTTTGGTCATCCAGGGCGTGTGGGACACGGTGTGGGGCGCGGTGAGCTTCACCGCCTCCAGCATATGGGATGCCATCAGCTCGGCGATAGGCGCGGCCATCAATGCCATCAGCTCCACCATATCGGCGGTGCTGTCGGCAATTCAGGCGGTGTGGGACTCCATATGGGGGGCCGTGAGCAGCACGGCGTCGAGCGTGTGGGGCGGCATCAGCTCCACCATATCCAGCATCGTGAACGGCATCCGCGACACGATCTCCAGTGTGTTCAACGCCGCCAAGGACACCGTGAGCAGCGTGTGGAACTCCATCAAGAGCGCCATCGAGACGCCGATACAGAACGCCCGCGACACCGTGCGCAACGTCATCGACTCCATCAAGGGGTTCTTCAACTTCTCGTGGTCGCTGCCCCACCTGAAGCTGCCGCACCTGTCCATCTCCGGCAGCTTCAGCATCGCCCCGCCGAGCGTGCCGCACTTCGGCATCGACTGGTACGCCAAGGGCGGCGTGTTCAACGGCCCCAGCGTCATCGGCGTCGGCGAGGCGGGCCCCGAGGGCGTGGTGCCGTTCAACGAGCGCGGCGCGCGCCCGCTGGCCGAGGGCATCGCCAAGCTGCTCGACGGCAAGGGCGGCGCGGCCCATGGCGACACGAACGTGACAATCAACCTGTACGCGACCGTGCGGGAGGAGGCCGACATCGAGAAAATCTCCCGCCAGATAGCCAAGGAAATCAAACGGCAGGAGTGCTTCGCATGATATACAACGGCTTCGACTTCGCGCCGTGGTTCGACACCCGGCTCGTGACCCGCTCGCTGCTGCCCGAGTACGAAATCGCCACGCGCGACGTGCCCGGGCAGCCCGGCTCGCGCTTCATGCGCGCAGAGCTGAAACCCCTGATGATAGACGTGGCGGCGGCCTGGAGGGCGCGTCCCGCCGACGACATGGCGGCCCTTCGCCGCCTCATGGCCTCGCGCCTGCTGTGCCTCAAGGAGGCCGAGCTGTGGCTGGACGACGAGAGGCACCTGGGCCTGCGCTACATGGCCGTGCTGACCTCGCCGGGCGCGCTCGACACGTTGTGGCACACCGGCGAGGCCACGCTGACGTTCACGGCATACGACCCCGTGGCCTACGGGGCCGAGGGGCGCGCAACCGTGTCGGGCACCTCGGGCGTGCAGGTGGGCGGGACGTTCCGCACCTACCCCACCGTGACCGTCAGGCCCGGCGGCAGCACGTCGGCGCTGCGGCTGACGAACATGGGCACGGGCGAATTCGTGCAGATCGACAAGGCGGTGACGGCATCGAGCGCGGTGGTCATCGACATGGCCGCCCCGCAGGCCACGGTGGACGGCAGCCCAGCGCCCGTGACCTTCGAGAGTGACTTCTTCCCGCTGGAGCCGGGGGCCAACAGCCTCAAGCTGTCCAGCGGCACCGCGACGGTACAGTGGACGGAAAGGTACGTGGGCTGATGATTCTGTGGGCATGCGACCGCTGGGAGGCGTACAAGGGACCCATCAAGACGCTGTTCGAGTGCGAGGACACGCGCGAGGTCAACGGCGAGAACGCCCTGAGCATCACAACGCTGGCGCGCCTCGATAAGGGCGACCGCCTGGTGTGGCGCGACCTCAAGGGCCGCTGGCACGAGAACATCGTGGACGGCGTGGAGGAGGAGCGCGCAAGCGCGGGCATCCTCTACACGTACTACTGCCCGACCTCGGCGCAAATCGAGCTCCTGGGCGACTACCTGGAGGACAAGCGCCCCTACGACGTGAGCGCCTACGCCGCGCTGGCCTCGGCGCTGTCCTCCTCGCGCTGGCAGGTCGGAACCGTGGCCGACCTCGGGCAGGCCGGCACGAACTTCTACCACACCAACGCATGGGCGGCCATCCACGACGTGGCAGACACTTGGGGCGGCGAGCTGTCGTTCGAAATCCAGGTGAGCGGCACCAAGGTGACCGCACGCCGCGTGTGCATGGCCAAGCAGGTCGGCGAGGACAACGGCAAGCGTTTCACCTACGCCAAGGACCTCGTGAGCGTCAAGCGCAGCGTGGACGAGGGCAACGTGTGCACCGCCCTGTACGGCTACGGCAAGTCCCTGCAGACCGCCGACGAGGACGGCAACCTGACGGGCGGCTACGACCGCAAGCTGACCTTCGGCGACGTGAACGGCGGGCAGAACTGGGTGGGGTCGGCCGACGCGCTGGCGCGCTGGGGACGGCCCGACGGCAAGGGCGGCAAGGCGCACGTGTTCGGCGACGTGGAGTTCTCCGACTGCGAGGACGCCGCCGAGCTGAAGAAGCTCACCGAGGCGCAGCTGGCGCAGTCGTGCGTGCCCACCGTGTCCTACACCGTGGACGCCACGGCGCTTGCGCGCGCCGGCGAGGGCTTCGAGGGCGCGGACGAGGGCGACCTGGTGACCGTGGTGGACAAGGTGTACGACCCGCCGTTGCGCGTGCGCACCCGCATCACCAAGGTGGTGGAGGATCAGCTGCGCCCCGGCGAGGTCACCTACACGTTCGGCAACTACCAGACCGTGGCCGAGCTGATGGCCGCCCAGAAGTCCAGCGCAAAGAGAACGGCTTCGAGCATCCGCGCCACCGTGGCCGACGCGGTAAACGCGTCCAACAAGGCATCGACCGGCAAATGGGGCGAGAGCCTGGCGGCCTCCGAGAAGCGCCAGGAGGCGTTCGCCATGGAGCAGGGCGGCGCGGCCAAGGACTACACCGACGAGGTGAAGGACGCGCTTGACAAGGCCCTCAAGGAGTATGCCGACAAGGGCGACACCACGCTGGAAGAGGCGCTGAAGAAGTACTCCGACGACGGCAACCTGTCCCTTGAGGAAGTGCTCAAGCTCTACACCGACACCACGGTGGAGCAGAGCGAGAGCGTGCTCAAGCAGATAGACGAGGCCAACAAGGAGTACCTGGAAGGCGTCACCGGCTCGCTGGACGAGCGCCTGACGAGCGCCGAGAGCGAGGTTGATGGGCTGCAGAACCAGCTCGATCAGCTACCGACGGATATCCGCAAGAAGATCGTGGAAATGCTCAACAGCGAGATAAACACCACGGGCGGTTGGGTGTACGAGGAGCCCGGCCAGGGCATCCTCGTGTACGACAAGAAGCCGGAGAACGCGACCAAGTGCGTGAAGATAGGCGGCGGCGTCATCGGCGTGGCCAACTCAAAGTACTCCAGCGGCGCGTGGAAGTGGCGCACGGCCATCACCGGCGACGGCGTGACCGCCGACGAGCTGACCACGGGCCGCATCAAGGGCGGCAACTCGTACTGGGACCTCGACAGCGGGGCCTTCTATCTGCGCGACGGCTCCATCTTCATGACGGACGGCAACGGCAACAAGGTGTACATCAACGCCACCAACGGCTTCCAGATATACGACAAGAACGGCTCCATCATCGCGGGCACCGTGCTGGTGGGCAGCACCTCCATGTTCCGCTGCAACATGGTCGGTACGTCGTCCACCAACTACATCACCACCGGCACGACGACGAACAACCACCCGGGAGCGTCGTTCGTGAACGGCTCGACCGAGTACTGCACCATCGAGGCCGTCCACGCGAAGGACAGCCCCACGGCGAGCTCTACCGACGGCGTGGGCATATCCGCCTGCGGCTACGGATTCCTGGCAGTCAACCGCTACTACCGCCAGACGTGGCTGACGACCCCCTACTACGCGGGATACATGAGCCATCCCGACGAGCAGCTGTACATGAAGAGTGGCAACAGCAACGCGGGCGGCTCGGCGTACGTGAAGCTGCAAAAGAACTCCAGCAACTACGTGTACCTGGATAGCAGCCGCGCAGACATTGGGTCGTCGGGCACCGCCAGGATACTCGCCCCGAAGTTCGCCATAGGAACCAACCCGAGCAGCGGCGGCACCTACGGATACACGGGCTCCACGCAGTTCATCGGGTGCATCACCAACAACGGCAACAACTGGACGTGGGGCACCATCAACGTGGTGAACGGAATCATTACCGGCATGAGCAGCATCACGGGAAACTAGACCAAGCAAGAGAGGAAACGGAATGTTCTACCACCTTGTGCAGCAACCCGAAGCGCCGCAGGCGCTCGACGGCGCGCCGAAGCCGCCCGAGGCGCTTCCGGTGTTCGAGTGCATCAGCGACCCGGCCACGGCGCGGGCCATCGTGGAATCGGAAGACGTGTTCGAGTTCGACGGCAAGGGCGGCTTCACGCTCGTGTCCAGCCCCGTGGCCGTCATGGACGCGGAAGGCGGCGAGGCCAACGCCGTTGACTTCTCGGCGCTCACTGACGAGGAGATATGCGGGGTCCACAGAGTGCAACCCGGCGACATATCGCGGACACTTGCGGCCGAAGGAAAGGAGTGAGGCATGGCAACGCACGAGCTTACGCTCAACCTCAAGAAGACCAACATAGCGCCGCCCGTCATCACCGTGCACCAGGGCGACAGCGCCGAGGTCCTGAAGGCCGCCATCTACGACGGCGACAAGAAGGCGGCCCTGACGGGCTGCAAGGTGCACCTCATGGCTGCGAAACCCGACCACACCTACGTGGAGCAGCAGTTCACTGGCATCAGCGACAACGTGGCCACCGTGACGGTCGACCCCGCCGTCTTCGGCGTGGCCGGGCTGCTCAAGGTGTGCTACGTGCGCGTGCGAAACGCGGCGGGGCTGGACGCCACCACCGAGAACGTCCTGGTGAACGTGCTGCCCTCGGCGAGCGCGTCGGGCGAGATATCCGGCCCGTACGTCGATGCGGTGGAGGCGATCATCGCGAACCTCGAAGGGCAGCTAGCCGACGTGAGCGCGCTGAACGCGCAGATGCAGAAGGCCGAGGCCTCCCGCGCGAGCGCGGAAAACCAGCGCGCCGCGAGCGAGAAGACGCGCCAGACCGCCGAAACCGGGCGCGCAGAGGCGGAGAAGAAGCGCGCCGCGGCGGAAAGCGCCCGCGTCACCGAGGCGGCGCAGCTGAAGACGGCCTCGCAAGCCGCCACGGCTGCGGCAAACGGCGCGGCCTCGAACGCCGACGCGGCGGCCAACACCGCCCTGCAGATAGCCAACAGCGTGGCGCAGGGCAGCGCGGGCAGCTCGGACATGGCCAAGCAGAAGCAGCAGATAGCCGACCTGTACGGCAAGCTTGCCGACGCCACGAACGCGTTCATCTACGACGACGGCACCGTGTACTGCCCCGCCTCCAAGGCCAGCGCATCGGGCAGCACCGTCACGTTCGGGAGCACCTGCACGGCGTCCGGCACAACCCTCAACCTCAAGTAGAAAGGCAACGAAATGGCACAAGCGAAAACCCTGTCGGTGGGCGGCATCGGCTACGAGGTCATCGACGATACCGCGCGCAGAAACGCGCAGACGGCGCTCAACAACGCCGAGTACAACCGCCAGGGCCAAATCGGCAAGTACGGCGGGCAGAACATCGCCACCATCCTAGCGGGAGAGATCGGCAGCGGCAGCGTGTACGACGCGCTGCATAAGCGCATCGCCGCCGCGAACTTCGCAGGCCTGCGCGTGGGCGACTACCTGGACGTGCCGCTTGTGAGCGCATCCGCCGTCACCACACAGCAATCTGTGCGGTTCCTGCTTGCCCACATCGACCCGTACCTTTACTGCGGCGACAACAGCAAGGGACACCATATCGCATTCGTGGCGTCCGCTCCCGTGCCCGTAGCCAAGACCGTGACCGGCGTGGCAAACGACAGCTTCCTGATGTGGAACACCACCAACACGAACCAGGGCACCGCCGACCAGAAATGCCCCTACCTCAACAGCAACCTCAAGGCGTGGGAGACGGCCTTCGAGGCGTGCCTGCCCGAGGGGCTGACCAAGTACCTGCTTACCCAGCGCGTGCTGCTTGAGGAGCGGTACAGCGCCAGCGGCGCGCTCAACGACTCCAACTCGTGGAGCTGGCAGGATATCGGCAAGGTGTTCTCGCTGTCGGAGATGGAGGTGTACGGCTGCCCAGTGTGGGGGACGAAGGGCTACAGCGTGGGCTTCGACTGCCAGTTTGATCTGTTCCGAGACACGGCGCACCGAGTCAACGGAAATCGGTACGGTTGGTGGTTGCGTTCCGTCGTGGGTGGCTCCTCGTCCGGCGTGTGCTGCGTCACCAGCAGCGGCAATGCCAACTGCTATTCGGCGGCGTACGCCTGGGTTCGCCCCCGCCCCGGCTTCCTCGTCGGCTAGCCAGCCGAGTGCTCTATACTCTGCTTTTAGGCGACCGCCTTGCGCGGTCGCCTCCTGCCCGCGAAGCGGGCCGTTTTTTTCGCCAGTTTCCTCAGGAGGTGCACGTGAGCGGCGTCTACCAGCGCAACCGCGAGGTGTCCGAGTACAAGTTCTTCACACAGGCCATCGCCATCCGCGTGGAGGTTAATAAGCTGATGGCGTCCTCCTCAGTAGTGCCCAAGGCCTACAGGCTGCTGAACGCGGTGCCGACCGTGGAGACGGCGCGCAGCATCGTGTACAACGTCAACCGCGCCGACTGTTTCTACCCTAACAGCTCGTTCAACGCGCTGGAGAGGAAACGCTACCTGACGCTGGCCATAGCGGACTGCGAGCAGCTTATGCTGGACATGCAGTGCCTCATGGATATCGGCCTGCCCGTGAACGCCAACCGCTTCGAGGAGCTGGCGGCCATGGTCGAGGAGGAGATCAGGCTGCTGAAGGGCGCACGCAAGAACGTGCGCGTGACGGGCAAGAAGTCCACCGAGGAGCGCATAGCCGAGGCCGAGGCCGAGCTAGAGCGCCTGCGTTCGCTATAATGGGCGGCGGTCGCGCCTTGTTTATCGGTACAATTGGTGGTTGCGTTCCGTCATGGGTGGCTCCTCGTCCAACGTGTGCTACGTCAACAACAACGGCAATGCCAACTACAATTCGGCGACGAACGCCTGGGTTCGCCCCCGCCCCGGATTCCCTTACTGCCAGACCGAGTAGGCCCCAGGGCCGAAAGCAGAGCGCGGAGAGGAAGGAAGGCGCGACCATCGGGCATGCGCCCGTAAATACGCACCCCGCGAGGGTGGCCGGACGCTGCTTGCATGGCGCGGCGCTCCGTGGCTTCGCCGCGTTTCATGGCCATACCTCAAGCGGCTGTCAGAGCCACATTGAAAGCCGTGCGGGGTGCCTTCTGTGAACTCCGAGCAAAGGCGGGCGGCGCGCCGGAAGCGCCGCGAGGAGAAGCGGGCCAAGGCCAAGGCCGAGCGCGTCAAGACGTGCACGCTTGAGACCGTGGCCGACCTCAACAGCCTGTGCAAGGCTTCCAAGCAGGCCGCGCGCGGCGTGATGTGGAAGGCGTCCACGCAGCGGTACATGAAGGACTACCTGCGCAACGCCGTCCTGTCCCGCCGCGACCTTTTGGAGGGCCGCGACATATGCCGGGGCTTCATCCGCTTCGACCTATGGGAGCGCGGCAAGCTGCGCCACATCAGCGCCGTGCACTTTCCCGAGCGCGTGGTGCAGAAGTCGCTGTCGCAGAACGCGCTCGTGCCCGCGATCGTGCCCACCCTCATAGCCGCGAACTCCGCGAACATAAAGGGGCGCGGCACCGACTACGCCCTGAAGCTGCTCAAGCGCCACCTGGCCGACCACTGGAGGCGGCACGGCCGCGAGGGCTACATACTGCTCGGCGACTTCTCCGACTACTTCGCGCGCATAGCGCACCAACCCGTCAAAGACCAGGTGGCCTCCGCGCTGCTAGATCCGCGCGTGGTCGCCTTGGAGCACCGCCTGATAGACGCGCAGGGCGATGTGGGCCTGGGGCTGGGCAGCGAGCCGAACCAGATATGCGCCGTCGCGCACCCCAACCGCATTGACCACTACGTAATCGAGATGCTGCGCCCCGAGGCCTACGGTCGATATATGGACGACTTCTACCTGATACACGAGTCCAAGGACTACCTGCAGGTGTGCCTGCTGCTCATAGAGCGCAAATGCGCCGAGCTGGGCATCGAACTGAACCCGCGCAAGACCCGCGTGGTGAAGCTCACGCGCGGGTTCACGTGGCTGAAGAAGCGCATCTTCTACACGGACACGGGCCGCATAGTCGTGAAGCCGTGCCGAGACTCCATAACGCGGGAGCGCCGCAAGCTCAAGAAGATGGCCCGCATGGTCGCCGATGGAATCATGACCCCTGAGCAGGTGGAGCAGAGCTACCAGAGCTGGCGCGGAGGCATGAAGCGGCTGGACGCGCACCGCAGCGTGCGGGCCATGGACGCGCTGTACCGCAGCCTGTTCGGAAATCCCGCGGGGGGGGTTGCTCAATGCAATCCAAACCTGGAGGCGACACGGATGGGAACATGCCCCTACCCTAGCAACGGAAGGAGCGACCCATGACGGAACAGGAAATCGCCGGGGAGATCAACGGCTACAAACAGCAGCTTGAGCAGAGCGACTACAAGGTCATGAAGGCGGTGGAGCGCATCTTCTCCGCATCGTCCATCACCGACCTGCTCTCGGCCATCGCCGCAGCTGCCAAGGAGGTGGCCGAGATCATCTCGCAGCGCCAGACATGGCGCGACCGCATCAACGAGCTGGAAGCCATGGAGCCCGACCAGCCGGAAGCGCCGCAGGAGTAGCGAGCGCCCCTTCGGGGGCGCTTTTCTTTTGCCCGGCGACACCTCGCGGACAATCGCGGCAGCGATTCGAGGAGGTGAGAAAACGAATGACCGACGTGCTGGAAATCTTCGCGCCGTACGGCCCCGGGTCGCTTTTCGGCGCGCTGCTCGTCCTAGTGGTCCTGTACTTCGGCAAGCAGTTCCTCGAAGAGTTCAAGACCCAGAACGAGCGCAAGGCGAACATCGACCTCAAGCGCGAAGAGCGAAAGCAGGACGAGGTGAACGAGCGGGCGCAGCGCGACCGCGAGCGCAGCCAGATGGAGGGCCGCATCGCCGCGCAGATGGAGCGCAGCAACGCGCTGATGGAGGCTATGAAGGCGCTCATGGAGTCCGTCGTGACCTCCAACGAGGTGCTGCACGCCGACCTGGCGAACAGCCAGGCGCGCAGCCAGGGCATGGCGGCGAAGGTCGACCGCATCGCCGACCGCGTTGACCTGCTCTACAAGGAATCGGCTCGATAGAAAGGAATCCGAAATGACAGAAATGCAAGCAATCGCAGCCATCGTGCTGTCTTTCGCCGTGCCGTTCGCGGTGCAGCTGATCAAGACCGAGGCCATGACCGGCAAGGCCGCGCGCATCCTGGCGCTGGGCTGCTCGCTCCTGGCGGGCGTCGTGACCGGCTTCGTGGGCGGCGTGCCCGCAGACCCGGGCGCATGGGTCACGTGCGCCTTCGCCGTGGTAGGCGGCGTGCAGGCGGCCTACACGCTGTTCAAGTCGGTAGGCATCACATCCAAGTGGCTCGACGCCCTGTTGGGCGTGACCGTAGGCGGGAAGGAGTAGGCAATGGCTAAACTGTTCATCATCTGCGGCCACGGCGCTGGCGACCCCGGCTGCTGCGCAGGCGGCTGCACCGAGGCCGAGCGCGTTCGCGCCCTGGGCCAGCGAATCAAGGAACTGGGCGGTTCCGAGGTCGAGCTGGGCGATACGTCCCGCAACTGGTACGCCGACGGCGGGCTTAACCGCCTGAACACCGACGCGCCAGTGGTGGAGCTGCACATGGACGCCAGCGGCATCGCCACGGCCCACGGCGCGCACGTCATCATCAAGGAGGGCTTCGAGCCTGACAAGTACGACAATGCGCTGGCCGACAAGCTGGCGGCGTTCATGCCCGGACGCTCCGAGAAGCTGGTGCGCCGTTCCGACTTAGCGAACCCGAACCGAGCCGCCGCGCGCGGCATCAACTACCGCCTGTGCGAGAACGGCTTCATCGACAACGACGGCGACCGCGAGAAGTTCAACGGCAACCTGGACGAGCTGGCGCGCATCTACCTGGAATGCTTCGGCATCACTGCTGGAAGCGCCCCCGCAGCCGTCCCGCAGCCGCAGCCTGCGCAGCAGGAAACGACCGAGAACTTCGGCGGCACCTACCGCTGCACTGTGGACTACCTGCGCGTGCGCGACGCCCCCGGCCTGGGCGGCACCGAGGTGGCGCACTATTCCAGCGGCGAGACCGTGACGCTGGATAACTGGTACAAGATCGCCGACGGCTACGTGTGGGGCCGATACACGGGCTACAGCGGCGCAACGCGCTACATCGCCGTGGGCAAGGCCACGGGCAAGCCAGAGGCCGACGACTATCTGGTGAAGGTGGGATAGGCCATGCCGTACCCGAGCCCCGCAGACGAGGAGCGCAACGGCGGGTGCGGCCCCATCCTCGCGGCGGTCGTTCTGCTGTTCATCGTCCTGGCCGCCGCCAGCTGCGCGTCGCAGGCTATGGGAGCGCAAGACGTGACCGTGAGGCAAGCCCGCACGGACGGCCCCATATACGACCTGCCCGAGGGCATCGGCCAGGAAATCGTGTGCGACGAGCACAACCGCGAGTACCTGCTGCTGACCACCGAGCAGGGCGGCGTGTTCCTCATGCCGTACATGGACGAGGACGGCGAGCAGGAGATCATGCCGCAGGCCTAGAACGCAAAGAAGCCGCCCCGTATGGAGCGGCTTCTTTCTATCTGACGAGCAATACGAACGCCCGCCTAACGACGAACACCTGCATATGTTCGCCTACTGAACAGTTGGTGGAGGCGCGGAGAATCGAACTCCGGTCCACGAAAGCCCCCTGATTGGCATCTCCAAGCTCAGTCGCTGGTTTAGTCTCGGACGCTTTGCGCGCAGCGACACGCTCGCGGTGTCCTAACCGGTTCGGTCTTAGCCTGCGCCATACCGATTACGTGCGCAGGAGCATTCCCCTAAAATGACGTCGCGCCGGTGTCGGGGAAATCACCGGGTTGACGCGCCGCTATAAATTAAGCAGCGAGAGCCATAGGCTCAAAAGAAGAGTTGTTGTCAATTCAATTTGACGGTACCCCTGTTTAACGAGGCGAGGAGACCTCGGCTTGCTTCCTCTCTCAGAGCTATCGTGTCGAAACCAGTCGCCCCCGAATGTCGGGAAAGTCTGGATAGCATTGGGCACGAGTACCCAACACCCGTCGACTTTTCAAGGAACACGCGGGGTGAACCCCGCTCGTGGATAGCTATCTTACCACGTTCTAAAGGCAGACAGCTGTTCTATGCACGAGCTGTGAAGACCCCAATGTGCTCCGCACTTCGCACTTTTGCTACCGATCGCGTCACGTATATTTTCGCCAAGCAAAATTGACCCGTCGAAAGGACCGTTATGGATACCAAGCAGCAACTCGTCAATGCCCTCGCAGGTCTGGGTTCAACCATTACCGAAGCTATGGATGTCATCGAAGGCTTTGTCCCCTGCGGACATCCCGCCCTCACGGTTTCGAACGCCCTTGTTGCGCTGGACGCTGACGATGATGCAGCTCTCGCCCAGCAGCTTGAGACCGTCGAGGGCTTTATCGACCACGTGAGCGAGAACCGCGGCGTGGCCGCCTACCACGGCATCGAGGTCGAGCTCGCGGGTCCCAAAGCCGATCTGCTCGCAGCAATCCGCGAGGTAGGCGCCCTTATGCAGACTGCAGGCGTCAAGAACACCCAGGTCAACGAGTGGGTCTACCGAAGCCTGGCAGCACTAAACGATTCCGACGAAAAGGCTGCCGAAAAGCTCGCCGAAGCTCCCGTCATCAAGGCCGCGCTTTTGTAAATATCAGACGCGGGCCCCTTGGCGCATCGTCGTCCAAGAGGCCCGCAAACAGTTCGCGTCAACCGATAGCCGCGCCGCCACGTTCGGCCAAAGCAAGAATCGGCATCATTTGGTGCGGGGTCTTTGCTGCAAGATCGGCATGTTCGAGCAGCTTACGATCGTTGGTCACCAAGTAATCGACCTGCGCGCGCTTGCACGCGGCGAGCACCAAGTTGTCCTCGTAATCGCGATGGAGCGCTAAGTATTTGTCGGCCAGCCAAAGGTCCGACGCATCTGCACCCACGGCCGTAGCGTTTTCGGTCATATTCCGAACAAACGCCAGCGCCGCATCGCCAATCGCGCGGGCAGAAGCCTCGTCGAGCGCTCCCCCGCTGGCAAGAACGCCACGCTTCAGCTCGTGTTGGACAACGTACAGCACGTCCTTAGCGATATGCACCGGAAAGAACAGCGATGCCCCCGCCTCCGTCGCCTGCCCAATAAACGCACGCGCGGCAAGCGACTCGGCATGGTCAACACAAAACGAATCAACCCATACGTTGGCGTCCACCATGATCTTGAGAGGGGCTCCGCTCACAGGATCATCCCCTTTTGGCGATAGCGCTCGTCCATGGCTTCGGAATAGATTGTGTCCCAATCGCGATCGTCGGATACGGGCGACGCAGCGATGCCCAAATCTGCATAAAGCCGGTCTGCCGCTGCCCACGACGCGGCGAACGGAGTATCGTGCGCGACGGTCTGTTGCCGGTCGTCGACGGCCGCAAGCACTTCCTCGCACTGCCCGCCGCCCTGCGCGACCTTGGCCACGACCTTTTTGATGAGCTCGGGCAGTGATCTGTCCGAAAGCCGCAACGCTTCCTCCGCATGGTCCTTGACCTGGCGATCCACGCGAACGTTCACCTGCGCCATGCCGCTAACAGCACCCACGTTGATCCCGCTCCCTTCAAATGCTAGCACCGCTAGCAACACTATATAGAGAAGCTAGCAAATGGTCAAATGCAAAAGGCCTGCGTCCGGACGACACCGATGCCGTCTGGGCGCAGGCCAGATAACGTGGGCGAACACGTCCGCTAGCGCAGGTAAGCCTTTGCGTTGCCCAGGCTGTAGGCGATCGTTGAGCCGTTGTGCAGCAGCGACGACGCCTGCGGAGTAATCATGCCGGTAATACCCAATGCCAACAGCGCCGAGTTGGTGAGCATCACCTTGGAATACGAACTCGTCAGACGGTCGATAAGCCCCTGACTCATGCGGCGCAGGCGCACGATCGCGGCGAGATCTGTATCGGTCAGGATGATATCGGCGACCTCCTTGGCGATGTCGCTTCCACCGCCCATTGCCAGCCCCACGTCGGCCAAACCGAGCGCCGGCGAATCGTTGACGCCGTCGCCCACCATGGCAACGTGGCGCCCCTCGCCCTTAATGCGCTCAACATACGCGTACTTGTCCTCGGGCAGCAGCTCGGCCTTAAACTCGTCGACACCCGCCTCGCGAGCAATGCGCTCGGCCGTGCGCTCCGAGTCGCCCGTGAGCATGACCACGTGCTTAACGCCCAACGCGTGCAAGTCGGCGATAGCCTCGCGAACCCCGGGCTTAAGCGGGTCCTCGATACCGAGCACGCCAACGACCGTACCGTCGACCGCCAGGTACAGCGGCGACAAGCCCTGCATCTGGGACTCGATGCGCTCCTTAATGTCGGACTCGAGCTGCGCGCCCTCATCCTCAAATACAAAGTGCGCGGAACCGATGATGGCGCGACGCCCTTCAATGGACGAAGCGATGCCGTGCGCCACGATGTACTCGACGGCGGCATGGCGCTCGCGGTGCTCGAGCCCGCGCTCGCGGGCGGCGTTGACCACGGCACGCGCCACCGGATGCGGAAAATGCTCCTCCAAGCAAGCGGAAAGGCGCAGGATCTCGTCCTCGCTCCAACCATCGGTGGTGAGCACGCAGGCAAGACGCGGCTGCGCCTCGGTAAGCGTGCCGGTCTTATCAAACACAATGGT